>NZ_JAOQJL010000030.1:0-47441 GCF_025566965.1 Blautia ammoniilytica
CGCTCCCTCCTTATATTTCTATTATAATGGAAATACGAAAAAAAGCCCAATTCTTTTTTAGAATCAGACTTTTTCAGTGCCCTTGATTTTCAAGGGTTTTATGGGTCTTATTAAAGATCTGCAAATATCAGATTATTTTCCCATCTGTTTTGCAACTTCCTCTGCAAAGTTCTCTTCTTTCTTCTCGATACCTTCACCGGTCTCGTAACGAACAAAGCTCTTGATTGTGATCTTAGCGCCGTTCTCTTTAGCAACCTGTGCTACATAATTGCCAACGGTCTGCTTTCCATCCTCTGCTTTTACGTATACCTGGTCAAGAAGGCAGATCTCTTTCAGCTCTTTCTTGATACGTCCCTGGATCATACCCTGGATAACCTTCTCAGGCTTCTGGGATTCCTTCGGGTCGTTCTGGATCTGAGCCAGAAGAATCTCTTTTTCATGCTCGATATAGTCAGCGCTTACTTCGCTGTCGCTTGTGTAAAGCGGCTTAAGAGCTGCAACCTGCATTGCAACATTCTTAGCCATTTCTTTGATGGCATCGTTAACAACATCTGTCTCAACATCAACAAGAACACCGATCTTACCACCCATGTGAATGTAGGAAGCAACGAAACCATTGTCCTCTTTTACCTGAGCGAATCTACGGATGTTCATGTTCTCACCGATAACAGCGATCTGAGCTGCAAGAGCTTCTTTTACAGATTTTGTGGTATCAAGTGCCCATGGCTCTGCCAGGAAAGCATCGATATCAGCAGCTTCTGTATTCAGTGCCTGTGCTGCAACATCAGCAACGTAGCCCTGGAATTTCTCATTCTTTGCAACAAAGTCTGTCTCAGCATTAACCTCAACAACAACTGCTTTCTTGCCATCCTCTGCAACAAGAGCCTTGCAAAGACCCTCTGCTGCAACACGGCTTGCCTTTTTCTGAGCGGTAGCAAGACCTTTCTCACGAAGGAACTCTACTGCTTTATCCATATCGCCCTCTGTAGCTGTAAGAGCTTTCTTACAATCCATCATGCCGGCGCCGGTCATTTCTCTTAACTCTTTTACCTGTGCTGCTGTAATAGCCATTGTATTTTCCTCCTGTTATTCGATCATCTGTCTCTGCCGTTCCCCGGCCTGACAATTATTCCTCTGTTGCTGCTTCCTCAGCTGCAAACTCCTCAGACTCTGCCTGGATCTCTCCATCAACATCTGCCTGTCCCTGATTAGCCTCGATAACAGCGTCTGCCATCTTGGAAACGATTAATTTGACAGCACGGATAGCATCATCATTACCTGGAATTACATAGTCAAGTTCTTCCGGATCACAGTTTGTATCGCAGATACCGATCAGCGGGATTCCTAATGTATGTGCTTCCTGAATGCAGATTCTTTCTTTCTTCGGGTCAACTACGAAGATTGCATCCGGGATTCTCTTCATCTCTTTGATACCGCCAAGGTTCTTCTGTAATTTATCAAGTTCTTTTCTTAAAGCGATAACTTCTTTCTTTGGAAGAACATCAAATGTTCCGTCAGACTCCATTGTCTCGATCTCTTTCAGTCTTGCAATACGGCTCTGGATAGTCTTGAAGTTGGTAAGCATACCACCTAACCATCTCTCGTTTACATAGAACTGTCCGCAACGCTCAGCCTCAGTCTTGATCGCATCCTGAGCCTGTTTCTTTGTACCAACGAACAGAATGTTTCCGCCATTAGCTACGATATCAGCAACTGCATTGTATGCATCATCAACCATGCCTACAGACTGCTGTAAGTCAATGATATAGATACCGTTTCTCTCTGTGTAGATGTACGGAGCCATTTTAGGGTTCCATCTTCTTGTCTGATGTCCGAAATGAACACCTGCTTCCAAAAGCTGTTTCATTGAAATAACGCTCATTGTTGTAATCTCCTTTTTTGGTTTTTTCTTCCGCACAGGTCGCCTTCCGTCCGGACCCAACCACACACCGTAGGGCACCATCCATGAGAATCACCGTGCGTGTTTAATTTTAACAACCGTTGTATTATAGCATAAGAAAAACGCTGGTGTAAAGAGAATTTTTCAAAATTTTATGCTGTTTTTACAGTCTTTTGATAATTTTGCGTTCTTCTGTAGTAAGCATACGCCACTGGCCGATGGGAAGATCTTCTGGAAGAACCAACCCACCCATGGAAAGACGTTTCAGGTATACCACTGTTTTGCCTACTGCTTCCATCATCCGCTTTACCTGATGAAACTTCCCTTCACGGATAGTCAGAAGAATCTCTGAGTATTCCCCGTCTGTATTCAGGATTTCCAGTTTTGCCGGCATGGTAAGCTTTGCTTCCCCAATATCCACACCATTTTTTACAGCCTCCTGATCCTCTTTTGTGACCACTCCTTTCACTTTTGCATAATAGGTTTTATCCACGTGTTTTGCCGGAGAAAGCAACTCATGTGCCAGCGCTCCGTCATCTGTGATCAGAAGCAGGCCTTCTGTATCCTTGTCCAGTCGTCCTACCGGAAAAAGATTTCTCCTTGCGATCTTCGGAAGCAGATCCATAACGGTTTTATCTTTTGAATCTTCTGTTGCGCTGATATAACCAGCCGGTTTATTCAGAATGTAATATAAGAAATCCGGTGCTTCCGTCTGCTCCTTTCCATCCAGCAAAACTCTGTCCAGATCCGGGCTGATCTTCTGTTCCGGACCGGATGCTGGCTGATCATTCACCAGCACCCTGCCTTTTTGTATCATTTTTTTGACTTCACTGCGGGTTCCTGCCCCTGCATCTGCAAGGAAACGATCCAAACGTACTTGCGTTTTTTCAGACTTTTTACTTTTACTCATAAATATCCATCACCTCAGTATCTGTTGTATCTTCCAGATTCGTTGTCAGATCAGTACTGTCCTCGCTTTCATTCTCCCCCAGGATACCCTCCTGGGCACGCTCCTGATCTAATAAGATAAATTCCGGAGTCTTCTCTCCTGGACGGATAGCCCATCCCTCTACAGCCTCTTTACCGCGAATGTTTAGTGTAAGGTCTGCCCATGGAGAATTAAAGGTTTCCCATTCCGGAACCAGTTCCGGTGGAATCAGTATATTCTTTAATTCTGTCAATTCTTCTTTTCCTGTATACTGTACCGGATCAGATAAAACGGTGGCATCTTCTGAAAGGTCAAATACCACATCGGCACTTTCAACATCAACATCCTGAAGGGATATGGAAAGATCCTCCTCTTCTTCAAGAAGCGAAAGACTACGGCTGAACTGGGGGAACATATAGACCATGCCTCCTGCACCGCTTAAAAATTCTCTTCCGTCCGGCACCATATTATCAGGGGTTCTCTCCTGGGGAATCTGTCCAAAGCTCAGATAAAGTTTGCCACAAGGCTGTCCTGTCAGAACTTCTGCATCAGCTTCCAGTATGTCCTGCCGCAATGCCTCCAGAAACTCTGTCCTTTTTTCTTTGTCCCTTTCCCATAGTGTAGTATAAACACCATCTCCGAATATACCGGTAATACTGAACAGATACTTAGATTCAATGTTCAAAATGGAATACCTGTCTTTTTTATAATCGCCTTCCCTGTATGCTGCCTGTAAAATATCCTTAAGGATCTGACTGTCTACAATATAATTCCGGTAAATGGTTGTACCGGAATTCATGGTAAACCCGAAAGTTACCATTCTTCCTGACTCTTCCAGGTCTTCTTTACCAACATTATTCTTTATATTTTTATAAGTACGATCTGCTGCTTTTTTCACTGCCTGCAGCAGATCCTCAGAATTCCCCAGATCAATCATGGCCTCCACGTTATTAGTACCAATCACATAACGACCATCTGCTTTTTCTTCCGCATAATCGCTGGACTCCATATTAACACCATTCCAGCTGATCATTTCTACCTGTCCGCTTTTCGGAAAATACCTGTCATACCTGATTACATCTGTTTTAAATCCTGCTGCCATCAGAATCGCCAAAACCCCACACAGGATCAATTGTACCCAATGGACATATATTTTCCGAAAATCCATCTGATAAACGATTTCAAGAAGACTGTAGGACAATATGACTCCTACCAGCAATCCAAAAATCTCCCAGGCATCCCTGGATGAAGTGTTTTCCGGAAACAGGGAAAAGAACAGTCCGGTGCCAAGACCAGTGGGGATCACCACCAGAATACGGATCACCACCTGTGTAAAAGGATAGATCAAAGCTCCACCAGTACGTTCAGACGGTCTTTTTATGTAAGCAAAAAAGGACGCAGCTGTCAAAACCAATACCACGCACAAAACAGGAAACAGAAATCCTTTCAGTTCACCCTGGCTGTATTTATCTACCAGTTCATTTCCCAGAAAAAGTGGAGATACATCTCTTTTTAAAACTTTACACACTCCGTATAGCATTCGGGCATAGGTTCTGAAATAAGTTTCTTCATATCCTGTGATCAGACTTGAAAGTACAGGTCCATACAGAAAAACTCCAACAAAGCAAAGTCCGCCCATAAGAAAATTACCAGTAATACAGATCACCAGTACAATAGCAAAATATACCAGCAGATAACAGATCAAATGAATCAGAAACATATAAAATGCAAGCTTCATTAAATGCAAGCTGAAACACCCTCGCATTGCGCCAATACATACTGTAAGAAATTCCATCAGCAAATATGGTCCTGCAAAGAATATGATCCCTGTAAACATTCTAGAAAAGAACATCCTGAATCTTTTCACAGGAATGGAATGGTAAAAATCCACTTTCTTTGATGAATAAAGATACCAGAATTCACTAACGCTGTTCAGCAATGCAGCAATCACCGTAATTGCAACGCCTGTCCTGAGGAACCCGTCTTTCCACAGGTTTTCATAAAGGATCTGGATCTGATCGTAGGTGTAATTCATACCAAACCAATTACCCATCATCAGAAGTTCGGCTACAGGAAAAGCCAGAAAAAAACCGATCAGCAGGATCACTGGGATCCATACTTGCTCTTTTATATTCATTTTAATCTGTTTACCAGAATATATTTTTAATTTCATAGCCTGCAACCTCCGTTTCACTGATAAAAATCTCTTCCAGAGTTAAAGGCAAAATCTCACAGAAAAGCGGTTTTTTTGCCTGGATCCTTTCCATAATTTCTGTGCGTGTTCCCCTTGCTGTGATCAGAAGAAGCGATCCCTGATGCTGGATACTCAATACGTCCAGTTCTTTCGCCAGTTCTTTTTCTTTCTGCGAATCGGAAAGGACACATTGAACTTTATGTATATGGAATTTCAGTTCTTCAAGATCCTGTGACAAAAGAATCCCTCCCTGATGCAGAAGCCCTACATGATCACAGATATCTTCTAATTCCCGTAAATTATGGGAAGCGATCACCGGTGAAAAATCCCGGTTCATGATTTCTGCTGCAAATAGGCTTTTGACCGCCTGCCGCATCACCGGATCCAGTCCATCGAAGGTCTCATCACACAACATGTACTTAGTGCCTGCAGCAATCCCCAGGATCACAAGCAATTGTTTCTTCATTCCTTTTGAAAACCTGTTGATCTTTCCTCTTTCATCCAGATGAAACTGCTTCATCAGCTTCTCATACTTCTGCATCCGGAATGAAGGATAGACATTTTTATAATAAACAGCCATCTCCCTTGGTGTAAAATTAGCAGGAAAATAACTGTCATCTGCAATATAAAAAATGCTGCTTTTGGCTTTCTCATTTTCGTAAACATCTGTACCATCTACCAGAATGTTCCCTTCATCCCCACGTATGATCCCTGCCATCATACGCAGCAAGGTACTTTTCCCGGCTCCATTGCTTCCCACCAGACCAAAGACCTCTCTGTTTCCGATCTGAAGGGATACCTTATTGACAGCCTGAAGCATGCCAAATTTCTTGCTGCATTGATTCACTTCTATCATTTTATTCCCTCCTTGTAACAGACCCGAACTAATTCTGTCAATTCTTCTTCGTCATAGCCCAGCGTCTGTCCTTTATAGATCAGTTCACGCATCTCCTGGGTGTAAGCCTTCTTGCTGATCCGCTTGATACTGGTACTGTCTGCAATAAAGTTCCCCTTTCCTTTTACTGGATAGACCAGCCCTTCCTGCTCCAGCTGCATGTAAGCCCTCTGGATCGTATTAGGATTAATGGACAATTCCATAGCAAGCTGCCGCACGGATGGAAGACGGCTTCCTGCTGTCAGCGCCCCACTTAAAATGAGCTGTCTGAATCTTTCTGTGACCTGTTCATAGATTGGCCGCCGGTCATGATAATCAAGTACGATCATAGGCAACTCCTTTCTACTACAAATTAACTCCCATCACTGATATTGATTCTATTGCTAGTGTGTTAATCGTCTTAATACACTTATGATACCATTCTGCCATTCCTAACACAAGGCTTCGCCTTATTAAAATTTTATAAAAAAAATCTAAAAAAACGTTTCCAGAAGGAACACCTCTATCATCAGGTTCTTTCTGCAAAAAGATCTCCAGAGAAAAACTGCTGCCAGATATGTACTCTAAAACATACCTGACAGCAGTTCTATTACCTGTCAATCTGGAAATCTCCTTCTCTTTTGCAAGTCAATTTCGCTTTCCTTTTCACATTCCTTCAGCTTTCGGATATTCCCTATATCTCTCTTATCCTATTTCGTCCTGTATACTTCTTATAAAAATATCGCATTCCAAAAACAGTCAGAATCAACAATCCTAAAGCCAGCATGCCCCATGCCATGATTCTTTCCTCATTTTCCATAATATAGGCTGCTGCAGTTCCACTTATAAGACTCCAGATATTGGCTCCCATATGAAGGAGTACACTTCCCCATAAGCTGCCGCTCCACTCCAGTAGAAGTGCAAACACAGTACCAAGAATGCTGGCATAAATCCCCTGTACCAGATTGCCATGATAAATTCCAAACATAACACCTGATAATATAGCAGCTGTGATCAACCGTAGATTATCACGAAATCTTAAGAATACCAGCCATCGGAAAATAGCCTCCTCTGCCAAAGGAGCCACAATACCAATCCACAGGATCATTGAAAGTAAAGTCTTTCCACCTGTCATCCTTTCCACTGTATTCTGATATTTCATACTGGCATCAGACCCCATAAGGAGAATATTTACAATCATGTTAATGTATTGAGCAAGGGCACCTCCCATGAAGAACAATAAAATGCCTTCCCAAAATCCAAGCTTTCTTGTTCTTTTTTCCTTAAGGATTCCTCCATACTTTCTCGCTGCCAGGTCTTTTTTATAAAAAAACAAAGTAGGAATCAAAGCCAGAAGACCGGTAAGGCCGGTAAGCATCATTACCTGTCCATAATAAGCATCTTTATTTCCCCCGTTTCGTAATACAAGGAAATACAAGCCTGCATAAGCCACGATCTGTGATATTCCAAAATGAATCCCCATGGGATAAATTGCTCTCCAGATCTGCATCGGCATTTTTAGTTTCCTGCGGGGGCTTATTCGAAAAAATCCAGCACCTCTTCTGCAGAGCCTGCAATTTTCAAAGGTTCTGCTTTTGTCAGTTCTTCCACGGAACCATAGCCATAAGATACTGCAAGGCAGTCAAGCCCTGCCTCTCTTGCTCCTAACACATCGTATTCCCTGTCTCCAACAAGGATCACCTGATCTCTGTGATTCTCCAGATGGAAGCGCCGCAACACTTCTTCCACAACCTGCGATTTTTTGGATCTTCCACCATTCAGTTCACTGCCCACCATCTGATCAAAATATACATCCAGTTCAAAATGCTCCAGTACCTGCTTCACGAAATATTCAGGCTTAGAAGAGGCAACTCCCAGAAGATATCCTTTCTTTTTCAGCTGCACCAGCATATCCTTGATCCCCGGATATACTTTATTCTCAAAAACACCTATTGGTGCATATCTTTCTCTGTAATAGGTCACTCCCTGCCGTGCAGCTTCTTCATCAACGCCTGCATATTCCATAAATTCTTCCATCAGTGGAGGGCCTACAAACACCCGTAATTTTTCCAGATCATCTTCCGGCTTTCCCAGCTTTTCCAGTGCATACTGCACACTTTTCATGATCCCTTCCCCAGAATCTGTTAATGTTCCATCCAGATCAAATAAAATGGCTTTGTACATATGTTCCTCCGTTAGTATTTCATACATTTATTAACAGACATGATTATACCATTCTTTCTCTACATTTCCAACAGATAAGTTAATGCAGCTGATACAGATAAGCTGCTTAAACATGTTCCCCGGATATTTAACCGAATCAAGTAAGTCCCCTGCTTCAATTGCGAAAAGCAATAAGCAGTGGGTGGGGACTTGCTTGTATCAGGAGGAGTGCAAGCTCCTTCTGATAAACTGCGGAGCAGTTATTCGGTTATGAGCAAGTAGCGAAGCGGATTGCGAATATCCGCTTGACTTCTCTAGTCACATGTAAAAATCCAGGGCGCCATGCCTCTGACCTGTCCATCTTCCAGAAAGAATCGCACTTCTACTTTGTTTTTCCCCTGTTCCGGTCTGTCTTCCAGCACTATACGGCTCCCTTCCCTGTTCCATCTGCACTCCTTTCCGTTTAGCCGTACAGACAGGATCTGATGGATGTTCAGCCTGGTTACAGTGAGATATAGAATGTCCTTTTTGCCTGCCTGTTTCTTATGAAAAAATGTCATATCTTTTGTTCTTCGGAAATTCACAGCCCGATCCTGCTCTTTTGCTTTTTGTCTTTCTTCTTGACTGACATAAACTTTTGGTTCTAATTCCCCTTCAACGATTTTTCCAGTTTCTTTTGATTCTGGTATTTTGGGTTCTCCTGATTTTTCTTCTGATAGTCCTGATAGTCTTTGTATCAGTGATTGCTGCTTGTGAGCTGGCTGCACACTGTCCTGTCCATCATTCTCCTGACGATTGCTTCTCTGCTTAGTACTGTTCTGGTTATTATTCTGATTATTATTATTCATCTTATTATTCTGATTGTTACTGCTTCGATTGTTATTTTCCTGATTGTTACTGTTCTGATAGTTACTTTCCTGATCATTACTTTCCTGATTGTTATTGCCCCGATCATTAATGTCCTGATTGTTATTGCCCCGATCATTAATGTCCTGATCGTTGCTATTCTGCAGATTGTTTTGCTGCTGATTATTTTGCTGCTGATTATTTTGCTGTATACTTTCTGCTGTAGATGAAAATATATCCTCACTTTCTCCAACAGAATTTTCTACCTTATTGCCCTGGGCAAATGATTCGTTTTCCGATTCTGCAGTGCTTTGGGTATCTGCCTCTTCTTCCCATCCAGAAGTATTTTCCTGCCAATTGTCCGGTAACGACCAGTTTTCCCCTTCTGAAACACTTACATCAAACCCCCCTAAATCTTCTGCCTGTGTCCAGACTGTACCAAATATTTTTCCTATAAACAATATTGCAGCTATGCTTAACCATATCCTGTAGCTTTTCATTTACCTCCACCTTCCTGTCCCTTTTCTGATTCCAAAAGTTCAAACAATTCCTCATTTGCCCGGAGCATTTGCAACACATGCTCCTGCTCGTCTTTTTTTGTATATAATGTAAGCATTTCCTGCAGCTGATCTCTGACTTTCTTCACTGCTTCTGTCCTTTTGTTCCTGGTTTCATTTTGAAATTCTATCTGATAATATACATCTGTTACCTGTGTTAATCGCTCCCTGAACTCTGGAATTTTCGATTCCCCAGTCAGCAAAATTCCAAAAGCAACAAGTCCAAGGACTGTAATACCGGCTACTGCCATGGCATATCTGCCTTTTCCTTTTTTCTTTTGGATTCTCTTCAATACTTTTTCCACTTCCTGCATATTTTTATATCTGTAGATTTCTTTTTTTCTGCAACAGCGAAAAAGGAACCATAGAAACAACGGATCATACATGATATATTTCGCCAGATTCGCAGTAAGCAATGCCTGTAATGTTTTCCCCATGGTAAAAATATCGCTTTTTTCACAGATCTGTCCCTTCATCTGCTCTGGCGAAGCATACCCCATGGTTCCCCAGCACTCTTTTTGCTGCCTGCTATAACTCTGGACAGCACTTCCAAAATCCACCAGATACAGCTTCCCGTTCTCTGTCAGCATCAGGTTCCCAGGCTTCAGATCCCCGTAATATACAGGTGGCTTCCGACTATGCAGATATCCCAACACCTGTGCGATCATTATGCCAAAAGACAAAAGCTCTTCCTCTGAAAAATGACGTCCTTCTTTTATCCATTCTTCCAACGATTTTCCCTGTATAAATTCCATCACAAGATAGCAATAGTCTTCTTTTTCAATATAATCGATCATCCTTGGCATATATGGATGCTCCAACAGTCGCAAAAGCTTTGCTTCTTTCTTATGTGAAACAGGTATTTCCTTAACTGCCCACAAGCAGCCAAGTTCCAGATCCCGCGCCAGATAGAGAGTTCCTTCCCCTCCGGCACGTATCTGCTCAAGAATACAATATCTTCCCTTCAAAATAAGTCCTGTAAGTCTTATGTCAGTCACTTCCTTCACAATGATAAAAAGAAACTATTCAGCATGTAGCATCCCATAAGGAAATTACGGTGAAATACCGTATACGATGATTACTAGCACAGTGAATATTAAGTAACCGCCATATTGACTTGCCTTAATTTTCACTGGACTAGCTTGTCAGTTCAAGAATGCCTCGGCATTCTTGCTGCGAGGTGCGCGTCATGCAATTGCATGACGCGCACCTCTGCAATCCTGCCGAAAGCTATATCAGCTGGGGGATTGACTCCCAGCTGATATAATATATAGAAGTGGGAGTTTTCTCGCCTGAAATAAATATAGCATAAATCTGCTGCCCGAAAAAGCAGCTTTACAGATATTTAAGAAAAATACAGAAGTATAAAAATCCTAATAAAAATAGAAAAAAATACAGTAAAAATATCCTTCGCATGCAGGAATAAAATTACCATGCAAGATATTTTTACTGTATTTCAGATGTCTTTACTGTACTTTAGATGTCTTTACGGAGTTTTAAAGCTCCAGATTCCAGACATAAGACCAATACGATTTTACATCTTATCCGGTGCTGTAAATCCAAGAAGGTCAATGCTAGTCTCCAGAACTCTTTTGGCCAGTGTGATTAAACGGATATATGACTGCTTCCGCATCGGATCTTCTTCGCTTAAGATCTTTGTCTCATGGTAAAAGCTGTTAAATGCATTGGATACCTCATAAATATAAGCACAGATCTTATGAGGTGCCTTCTCTTCAAAAGCATTTTCAATAGTAGCCCCAAATCCAGCAAGCTGAAGCATCAAATTCTTCTCACTGATTCCCACTGCCGGAAGCAATGTACCTGCCTCAAGATCTCCTCCGTTTTCTTTAAAACGGCTGAGAATGGATTTGATACGTACAATCGTATACAAAATATATGGGCCTGTATTTCCCTCAAAAGAAGTAAACCGGTCAATATCAAAAATATAATCTTTGGTAGCCTGGTTGGACAAATCTCCATATTTGATAGCAGAAAGTCCAACAATCTTGGCAGTTTCCTGAGCATCCTTATCCTTTACACTGCGATTCTCTACGATCTTGTGGAACATCTCTTCATCAATCTCAGAGATCAGATTCTCCAGTCGCATAACCCCGCCTTCTCTTGTCTTAAAAGGCTTGCCATCTTTGCCGTTCATAGTACCAAATCCAAGGAAGGAAAGCTTTGTATCTTCCTTTACCAGCCCAGTCTTTCTGGCACACCGGAATACCTGTATAAAATGAAGCTCCTGACGCTTGTCAACTACATAAAGGATCTCATCCGGGTTAAACAGCTTCATACGCTCTACAATCGTTGCCAGATCTGTAGTTGTATAAAGGGAAGCGCCGTCTGACTTCAAAAGAATACATGGCGGAATCTCTTTAGTATCGGATTCTTCTTTTACATCCACAACAAGAGCACCCTGGTCCTCATAAGCATATCCTTCATCCTTCATATGCTGAACCATCTCAGGAATGTAAGGCTGTGCATCTGATTCTTTTTTCCACAGGTCAAAAGAAACATCCAGATTTGCGTAATTTCTCTTCAGGTCTGTTACAGAAACGTTCAGGATATGATTCCATAATGCAGTATACCCCGGATTGCCCTGCTGAAGAAGATGGGTAGCTTCCAGAGCCTCCTTGCGATACTCTTCATCTTCTTTTGATTTGGCACTGGCACAAGGATAGATCTCCTCCAGTTCGCCTATGGTAAATGGTGCCTCAGATGGATATTCTCCTGTATAAGTCTCATCAAAATAAACAAGCTCCGGCTGTCTGTGCTTCAATTCAGTGATGATCAATCCCATCTGAAGTCCCCAGTCTCCCAAATGCACATCTCCGATCATCTTATGTCCAACAAAACGGCCGATCCTCTTAATACTCTCACCGATAATAGCAGAGCGAAGATGACCTACATGAAGAGGCTTTGCCACATTTGGTCCGCCATAATCAATAATGATGGTCTTTGGCTGCTCAGCAGTATTTACAGAAAGCTTTTCATGGGTAGCCATTTCATTCAGCCAGGAAGCTAAATAACTTTCATCAAGCTTCAGGTTAATAAATCCCGGCTTTACTACTTCCACCATGGAAAAGATCCTGCTGTCTTTCAACTGGTCAGCTACCTGGTCAGCAATGATAAATGGTGCTTTTTTGTATGCCTTCGCGCCAGCCATTGCACCGTTACACTGATATTCGCACAGATCCGGACGACTGGATACTGTTACCCTTCCATATGCCGGATCATAGCCTGCTTTTTCAAATGCTGCGGAAAGCTCTTCCGCCATTAATTCCATAATTTTTTTCATTTTCTAACTCCTTATAACGCTATATGAAGAATCGGTGAAAGCTTGTATACGCCATAAGGCACACCATAATTAGCACTGTAACTTTTTGCTTCAGCGAACAAAGGATCATATGCAAGACCTCCGATCTCTGTCCATGCATGTCCGCTTCCGTTTCTTCCTGTACTATCTACGCATACGTAAACCTGCTTATATCCAACGGCTTTTGCCAGATATGCAAAAGCTGCTGCATCTGACATACAATTGCCACGACCTCTCTGGAAATGATCCATAGCATAAACTGCCGGCCATCCACTGAAATTGCTGAATGTACGCCAGGTCCAGTATGGCTTCTTGATCACCCAGTCAAAGCACACCTTCAGCTTCTGTGCAGACGTCATAGATGAATTCGTTATCTGTGCGACGATCTCCTTCGCAGTCTGAAGAGCGGCAAAATCCTGTGCATCTACATCTGACATCTTCTTTCCATTGGCATAAAAATACCTGTTTCCCAGTTTCTTAACCTGCAGAACCCCTTTGTCATTCAGATAATACACCTTATTCTTGATCTTCTGAGTACCTGTCAGCATAACTCCCCGTTTACTAAAAAGATAGGTTTTGTTGCGAACCTTTTTCAATCCGGTAAGGTATTTCCCATTTTTATAGTATCTTTTTCTGCCACTTGGAAATGTATACCAGCCATTTACCGGCTTCTTTGCTTTGGTAACTGTAGTAGTTTTCTTTACAGCAGCTTTAACCGGCTGTGCAGTCTGGGTACCAGCAAGAATAATGCCGAAAAACAGACAGAATGCCAGAATCAGGCCTTTTGCAAAATTCTTTTTCTTCATGCTCATCTTACTCCTCTATCGTTCATCAACAAAATTACTTTGCAGACACACCAAGTACAATGGTTTTTCCTGTGCCGCTGAATTTAAAAATATCTGCAAAATAATTATCATAATAATAATACATCTCTGTACCATCTCCATAACAGGTATTTTCCAGTACCTGGACCTTCTTCGGATTGCCGATCAGCGAAAGCAATGTGGATGCTTCCTTTTCATATCCAGCCGCTGCCCGAAGCTTTTTGGAAAGACTTGCATTATAAACGCCATTTTTACCAAAGACATAGAATTTGCCGCCTTTTACCCATGTACCTTTTACCATATTGCCATTTAAATAAAATCCATAGTATTTGCCTTTGATCTTCTTAACTGCGATTTCAGCAGTGCCATAAGACTTCTTGCCTGCATAAGCCGCACCATTCGCTCCGAAATAATAACGGTATGTAAAAGTCTTTTTGCCTTTTTTCAGCTTTACATTACAGAAAGTATTGGTTCTTGCCCTTCCAAGGCTGTTAAATCCATAGTATTTTCCACGAATCTTCTTAACCAGTGTTTTCTGCTTAGGAGTTGCAGCATAAGCAGCTCCATTGGCTCCGAAATAATATCGATATGTTACAGATTGACCATTACTCTTAGTGGTGGTAACATTCTGCCAGCCCTTCTGCATCTTTCCATCTACATAATAGTAATATTTGCCGTTCTCTTTCACAAGACCTTTTAAAACATCAGTATCCTGTACTGTGGTCTCTGCCGCTGCAACAGAATAAACAGGCATACTGCAAACTGCTGGAGCCTCAACCATAAACAGACTTAATACACCTGCAAGTGCCATCTTCCATTTTCTCATTGTACATTCCTCTCCTTACTAAAATAAATCTTATTGTTTCAATTCATAATCGGTATTGAAAAATACCTTAAATTACATTTTACTCTTTATTATACCCTGCATTCCTGCCTGTGGCAATTGTTTTATTTTCACTTGTATTATTTTTCTATTGTTCTATTGTTTTGAGTTTTTGTTTGGATTTTTATTTTAGTATTTATTTAATTTTTTATTTGGACTGTTTTATTGTCATGTATTTTACTTAAAACCGGTTCATGTTATAATCTGTTTGTAACTGTTCAGCACCACAAAAACACCTGGCAGGATACTTTCTGCTGAATAGTTACTTCTGTTCATTTTTTCAGGACAAATCTAACAATCAGGAGGACTGACAATGTCTTATGTAAGCGAACACCACAAACTTGTGGCAGAAACACTAAAGAAAAATTTTTCCAGACGTGGAATGGATGCATATTACTGCGAAACTGCCGAAGAGGCAAAGTCGCAGATCCTGTCCATGATTCCTGAAGGTGCATCTGTTACCTGGGGCGGCACTGAATCCATGAATGAAGCTGGCGTCTGTCAGGCTGTTGAAGACGGAAACTATGAATTTATCGACAGGAAAAACGCCGCTACTCCTGAGGAAGCTCGTGCACTGTACGGAAAGATCGTATGTGCAGATTATTTCCTCACAAGCACCAACGCATTCACCAAAGCCGGAGAACTGGTTAATATTGATGGTGCAAGCAACCGTGTAGCATGTATCGCCCATGGTCCGGAACATGTGATCGTATTAGCCAGCATGAATAAGCTATGTGATAACGTAGAGGATGCCATTCGCAGAGTGCGTACTTTAGCAGCTCCGCCCAATGCATTACGTGTACATGCGTCTACTCCCTGTGCCAAAACCGGCATGTGTGCAGACTGTGTAAGCCCAGATTGCATCTGCTGCCAGATCCTGGTTACTCGTTTTTCCAGGAAGCCAGGACGTATTTCTGTAGTTCTCTGTGGAGAGGAACTGGGCTTTTAATTCTGTCAGATTTCATCTATACTACGGATCAGACGACGAAGGGGCAGGATCCTGGATGGAGATACAGAAAGTTCATCTATCCCCATTTTCACAAATTCTTCAGTGAATCTTGTGTCTGCCCCAAGTTCGCCGCAGATACCGGCCCAGATACCAGCTTTATGAGCGTTCTCTATTACCATACGGATCAATCGCAGAACCGCTTCATGCCCTGGTTCATAAAAGCTTTCCAGCTTCTCATTCTGCCTGTCCATTGCCAGCGTATATTGTGTCAGGTCATTTGTTCCGATACTGAAAAAATCCACTTTCTTTGCAAGCAGATCACTGATCATAGCGGCGGCAGGTGTTTCCACCATAATCCCCTGCTCCAGATCTTTGTACTGCTTTCCCTCTTCCTGAAGTTCCTGCTTCGCTATCTGCAGGATCTCCCCAATCTTCCCAAGTTCTCCTATAGAAGTGATCATGGGATACATGATAGACAGATTGCCGTACATTCCTGCACGTAAAATTGCCTTCAACTGAGATTTGAAAGCCTTGGGATGTTCCAGACACAGCCGGATTCCTCTGCAGCCCATAGCCGGATTCTCTTCCTTTTCCATTGGAAAGCAGGGTGCCTGCTTGTCTGCTCCAAGATCCAATGTACGTATAATTACCTTTTTGTCACCCATCCGCTTGGCAACATCCTTGTATATCTGAAACTGTTCTTCTTCTGACGGAAGCTGTTCTTTTCCAAGATACAGAAATTCACTTCTGAAAAGACCTATTCCCTCTCCGTCATTCTCCAGAACTGCATCTACGTCCTCACCACTACCTATATTGGCAAGCAATTCAATCCTTCTGCCGCCTTTTGTAACGGTTTCTTTTCCCTTAAGCTGGTTCAAAATCTTCTGTTTTTCCTGCTCTGCATTCTGTTCTTTTGTATATTTCTCAAGAAAATCCTGATCAGGATTCAGGAACAGTTTTCCCTTATCTCCATCTACAATGGCCATGCTGCCTTCCACATCATCTGAGAAAGGCACCTGGATCAATGCAGGAATATTCATTGCTCTTGCAAGAATAGCAGTATGAGAATTGACCGACCCTTTCTTTAACACAAATGCCAAGATCATGCTTTTGTCTAGCAAAATGGTATCACTTGGAGACAGGTTCTGTGCTGCAAGTATCACAGGCTCCTGTATAATATTTCTATTCTGTTTCTCACCTGACAGAACTCGTACCAGCCGTTTGGTAATATCCAGAATATCAGCCGCACGTTCTTTCATGTATTCATTATCCATCTTGCGGAACATATCTGCAAAATATTCACCTGCAGCAGTGGCAGCATATTCTGCATTCACACTCTCTGTACGGATCCTGTTCCTTATCGCTTCTATATATTCTCCTTCGTTCAGCATCATCTGGTGTACTTCAAAAATCTCCGCCTCAGAGCTGCCTGCCTCTATTTCTGCTTTCTGATGCAATTCCTTTAATTCTACAATGGCTTTCTCTTTAGCCTCATCCAAACGACGCAACTCCTGATTTCGATCCGGGACATGGACACGCTTCACTTGATCCCATTCTTCCATCCATACCTGAATCTTGCCAATGGCAATGCCTGGAAATACAGATTTTCCTTCCAATATTTTCAATGCTTTTTCCTCCGTAAAGTAAAGCTGTTGTTTCCGTTAGTATACCACGGTTTTCAATAATTACACACAAAAAAGAGACAAATCCATTTAGTACAATGAATCTATCTCTTTTGTATCACTGATATTCTATTCGCATGAACTACTCTTATTCACTTCTTAGTGCATCAATAGGATTCAGATTTGCTGCCTTTACAGAAGGAAGAAGGCCAAAAATAATACCGATCAGCATAGAAAATACCACAGATCCTACAATGGCAGGAACGCTGATGGCTGTAGGTGAACCGGCCACCTTGGATACTACCTTCGACAGGGCAATGCCCAGAACTACACCGATAATACCACCTATACTTGTAAGTACAGCTGCTTCTGTAAGGAACTGGTTCAGAATGGTCTTCTTTCTTGCCCCGATAGCCTTCTTAAGACCAATCTCTTTAGTTCTCTCTGTAACTGAGACAAGCATGATATTCATAACTCCAATACCGCCTACCAGCAAAGAAATGCTTGCGATCCAGATCAGCTGCTGATTGGTGCTTTCACTAAGTTTCTGAAGATTCTTAACCTTCTGCATTACATCCTTGGCTCTATACTCAAACTTGGTCGAACTGTCTGCAGCCTTAATCTCATTATTCAAAGCCTTGGCAACTCCATTGCCTGCCTCACTCATGTTGTCTGTACTGTCGGCCCGGATCACAATATTCTCCGGTTCATCAAACTGAAAAGAAATTGGCCAGCACTTGCTGGGGATCATAACTGTGCCCATAACACTCTGAAAATACTCGTAAAACTGATTGATATTCTCGATGTTTGGCATAGAATCTTCATCCTGATTCACAACCCCGACTACCGTATATGGCTCTTCTCCTATTTCAATGATCTTCCCCACAGGATCTTCTCCCGGAAAGATATTCTCAGCAGCATTGGAATCCACCAGTGCCACTTTCCGGTAATTGTCATAGTCCGACTGTACAAAAGCTCTTCCGGAACGCAAAGTATAGCCACAGGTATCCATATAATTCACATCAATACCGTATATCTGCCCTCCCTGGAAGCTTGTATTTTGGTAATATACATTGCTGCTGTAGGATCTGTTATAAAAGAAAGTTGCATTCTCAACATGATTTACTTTTCTGACTTCTTCTTTCTGATTCTCGGAAAGAAGGGGAGGCGTTGCATTGCTGTCCCCGTATTCAGCACTGTATGTACTGTCTCCATAATACAGATTCACAGAAACTGTGTTATTCCCGGATCCGATCAGATCTTCTTTGATCTGTTCACTGGTACCCTTGATGGTAGAAACAATTGCAATAATAGACGCAATACCAATAATAATACCCAGCATAGTAAGGAAAGAACGCATCTTATGAGACCATATCCCCTGAAAGGCCAGCCTGATATTTTCTATCATTCAAAATCACCTCCGTTGTCACTGTAATCGTCTTCACCATACATCTTGGATGCAGAAACTGTCTTGGTCTTAGCTCCTTCAGCCACATCCTTGCCATATGGAAATGCGATCTTGTCATCCCTGGTGATCCCGCCTGTGATCAAGACACTGTACCCATTATCAACATTACCTCCGATAGACAGATATTGTTTCTTCAACACACCCTTATCGTCCTTATACACGTAAGAATTACCATTATCAGACCGAACAAAAGCTTTGGAGAGGACGATCCCTTTGGCTTTGGTTTCTTCGGTCAGCTGAATGTTCAGATAATCTCCATCCCGCACTTTTACAGATTTATCCGGGATCACAGCTGTGAACTGATATTCAGATACATTCGGATTGCCGTCACCATAATAATAGCTGCTGTCAGAAGAAACAGGATACTCAGACACATCCATAACTTCTGCTTCAAACTGGCTGGTGCTTTCTTCTCCATCATCATAGTAAGTGTAATTGGTGCACTGAAGAATGGTTCCCTCTTTTACAGAGTCAAGAAGAAGCTCACCAACCTTGCCAACAACATAATATCCGTCTTTATTCTTTACACTCATAAATACACTGCTGTCATCTTCAGGAGTGCCTGTTACAGGATCTCCTACAGTGGTAACTGTACCGTCCAGTTTACTGTAAATGATCTGACGGTTCATCTTTTTCTCCAGCTGTGAGATCTTAATCTCACTTTCCTGGATATCCAGCTTCAGAGTTGCAATCCGGTTCTTATATAATTTGATGGCATCACTTCTGGAAATATTCACAGAAGAGCTTCCCCCATCACCTGGAATATCCGGTTCTTCTGGTTCTTCCGGCTCATAATGGCTGGCCTCCTCTACTGTCAGCTCCAGAGACGCAGAAGGATCCACTGTTTTCTTCAGCTTATGTCCATTCACCAGATAATATCCAATACAGGACTGGGTTCTGTCTGTATAATCTGCAATGGTATCATTCTGATGGAACTCCAGCAAATACCAATATCCTTTCTTATGAAGCACTTCTGTCCCATCTTCATTATATCCTGCCATACGGTTCAGAAAACCGCCGGTCAGCTCTACCTTTCCTTTGGCATTACTGCAAAGAAAAACATATGGGTCATCCTTAGTACCGCTGCCCACAAATGGCTCTGTGTCATAGTCCAAGGTCTGATAAAACTTCTCATCCCCATCTGTAAGATCCGGTTCTTCAGGATTGGTAGTGCCATCCACAAAATCAACTTCTTCATCCAAGACAGGGGTAGGTGTAGGTTCCGGTGTGATCGGATAGATATTATCCTCTCCTGAAGTAAACTGATTATCTGAGGAGTCCTGACCTGCCTGATCACTGAACTGGCCGGATTCATTTGCATCATATACATCATCTGCTGCAACCGAAGAACCATCCTCCTGCACATCGCTTTCTTCAGAATCATTCCCGCTTCCAACTGCATCTGTAAAAGCCTCCAGTAAAATAGGGTTGATAGCCAGCGCAAGATAATTACCGCCCACATCTGTAAGGCTATTGTCCTGTCCTGCCATAGCCATATCATCCCCAGACAGGCTATCCATATCAGAATCGCCGCTGTCATCTGTGGAATCGTCTATATTATCTGCGGAACCGCCTGCATCTTCTTCTGTAAGAGCTCCACCGTTTTTCAGGGCTTTCAATCTACGTTCTGATTTTGCCAGATCCTGTTCCTGTTTTTCTTTTTTCAGTCTGGCAATATTAAGCTCCATCTCCACAAGGGTCATGTCAAAAGAGACCAGCTTATCACCTTTGCTTACAGAATCTCCTTTATTAACATAAACCTGTTGAATGATCATATCTTTATCTACTGTAATATTCTGAGATACACTGCTGGTCACATTAGCTTCCAGATTGGTGGTCGGAGAATAATAATCACTGGCCAGATCCCCTACAGATGCCACCTGTACCACTGTCTCGTTGTTCTTCCGCATATAGGTCAGACCTTTGGCTGCTCCTGTAACAACCAAAGCTACGATCACCAGAACTATGATCACTTTCTTTATCCTGCTCATGCTATCACCTCTTTTCCCACACTTCGCCGTCCCGGATCATAACCATTCGCTTGGCATGGGCAGCAATCTCTGCATCATGGGTAATCATAAGCACAGATACCCCTTCATCATTCAGCTTCTGGAACAGCTCCATAACCTGAGCCCCAGACTTACTGTCAAGGGCTCCTGTAGGCTCATCTGCCAGAAGGAGCTTAGGATTATTCACAATAGCTCTTGCAATTGCAACTCTCTGCATCTGCCCGCCGGAAAGCTGATTTGGCAGAAAATCTACCCTGTCGGCAAGCCCCACACGCTCCAGAGCCTGAAAAGCCCTCTCACGGCGTTCTTTCTTAGGAACCTTTGCATAATTCAGCGGAAGTTCTACATTGGTAAGTGCTGACTGTCTGGGAAGCAGATGGAAGCTCTGAAATACAAATCCGATCTTACGCAGCCGGATATCAGACATCTGATTCTCGGTGCATTTACTTACATCCTCCCCATCCAGGAAAAACTGTCCCTGAGTAGGCTGGTCCAAGCATCCGATAATATTCATCAGTGTAGTTTTTCCGGAACCGGAAGGTCCCATAATAGCAACGTATTCACCTTCCTCCATGGAAAAATCCACATTCTTCAGAACCGGCACACTCATCTTTCCCTGTATATATTCTTTGTATATGTTCTTTAATTCAAGGATCATCCTGCTGCCTCCGTATCATCAGCCCCATACTGTACATCACTATTCATATCATCCGAATAATCCTGGGTATAGGCATCAAAATCCTCATCCATACTATCGGCTCCGCCGATCACATCCCCATCGCCCAGCTCTTCATCCGGCTGCATATCTTCATCTGAATAATCATCCATATATCCATCACCGGAGCTTTCGTCCATAATTGGATCTGCATCATCTTCACCGTCATAACTCTGGGAATCATCCGCATCATCGGATCCGTCCAAATTGTCGGTTCCGTCTGAACTATCCGTGCTGTCCTCACCATAATACATGCTTGCACCTGCAGGCATCGATGCTGCATCTGCTGTATTCAATCCCTCTGTCAGAGCCTCTGTAGGAAATGCAATGCTGTCGTCCTCAGTAAGGCCATCTGCAATCTCATACTCCATCAGCCCTTCATCATACTGGCCAAGAACAACCTTGCGCTTCTTTAGCTTCCCATCTTCATCGGCAGCCCATACATATGGATCCTGGGAATCTGCATCCACAATATAAAAATCACTGAGCCATACGCCTTCTTTTTTATCTTCCTGACCCTCATCCTTCTCTATGTAAACATGCTGACCAAGCATCAGTCCGTCAGATGTCTCCAAATCCACATAAAAGGGGTAGGTACTGGAAGTGGTATCTGAATCACCGCTTGAATCTACCATACCATAATAGCCATTGTTTGAAGAAGAATTGCTGCTCTGCTCATCAATAGCCCCCATAGTCCCATGCCAGATCTGCTGGTCATCTACACGGGAGCGAACGATCACAGGCTCTCCCTGAACAATAGAATAGCGATTCATCTCATTGACTTTACCTTTGATACGATAGGCTCCTGTACTGAGAATGGTGATAAATGCGCTGTTGTCACTGCTATCAGAGCTATAATCCATACCTGTAGAATCATCGTCCAATGTATCTCCGTCATCTGAACTAAGCTTGGTGGTATCAATCTTCTGGATCACTCCATCGATCTCACTGCGTACCTCTGTATTGGTCGTCGCACTCTGAAGCTTGTCAATCTCCGCCTGCTTGCTTTCCTGACTATACTCATTTTTCTTAAGGTTCATCTTATTTGTCTCAATCTCAATGGTATAGGAAAGCTGCTGATCCTTGGATGCTTTCTTTTTTTCTTTTTCCAGAGTAGCGATCTGCTGGTCCAGGCTAATGGCTTCATTTTTCAGACGGTCCAGATCCAGCTGTGCCTGCTTCAGGCTGTCCTGGATACTGCTCAGGTCATACTCAAACAGCAGCTGGCCTTTCTTAACTTCGTCACCAGTCTTGACCTGGACTTCCTTAACCTTTCGTCCGCTTTCAATGTTGACTTTCACTGTTTCCTGGGCTTCCACTACTCCTGCAAAACGGTTCTGTGTGCCTGAATTATCTACATTCAGGTCACTGATCTTTGTAACATATACCACATCGCCATCTGCAGATGCTGTAGTGCTGTTATTCTTATAATAATACCAGCCTCCTGCACCAACTGCACCGGCAATGACAATAATCCCCCCAATGACAATACCGCGTTTCTTCATAATGACCTCCTTGTCCATTCTCTGGACATAATGGCATCCCCGCCGGGCTGCCCCATCTTTTATCTTTTCTATCATAGCAGATTCATTTACAAAAATAAAGTAAATCAGGGTACTAATACAAATTTCACAAATTTTTCATTCTTTTTTTATAAAAATCGTATAGATTTTAAGCTTTTTTGACTTTTTTAAATAAATCTGGTAAAATAGACCTATATTATTTCGGAAAGGAACTAGGGTTTATGAAAACAGCAAAGCGGCTGATTCCATTGCTGGTTGTCATCCTTGCCATTATGGCATTCGGATGTTTCCACAGCGAAAAACGAGCAGTGAAAAAGGCTATCAAAAATGATCTGGATCTTCTAAAAAATCTGGATTCTGATACTGCCAGTAAGTATTTTTCCTATAAGGAACTGTTCCCGGATATAAAAGATGACCAGAAGCAATCAAATGAAATAAAAGATGTATTTCCTCTCTTTTTTCAGGATTTTGATTATAAGATCCTGGATGTTGATGTTGACAAGGACAAACAGACAGCTTCTGCTTCCCTTCGGCTGGTAACATTGGATGCCAATGCTCTTGCAAAGGATTTTACTGCTGCCAAGCTACAGCGTGAGATCCAGAGTGCAGCCCACATGGAAAATGACCAGGATTCCAAGTCCTCTTCCCTTTCACTGACAGATCTTTATCTGATCATGAAGGAGCTGCTTGCATCTGATGATTATGATTCCATTGAACGTAACTGCACCATTGAACTGGCAATGAATGATCATAATGCTTGGGAGATCAAGCGAACCTATGCCCTGGAAAATGACCTTGTCGGCGGTCTTATGACTTATCTGTCTGATCCGGATATTCTTTCCCCTGAAGATACTCTGACAGTCTACCTTGATTCTCTGACAGAAATGAATACCGAAGAAATGAGCAGCTTTCTTGGTGTGGAAAGTATTCTGAACACCTCAGATACTACCCGGAATGCCATTGCCTCCGCCCTTGTCACCCAGGTACATAATACTTTTAATTATGAATTTAAGGACAGCAAGATCAACGGTTACCAGGCTGTGGTTACTACGAAGATTACCACCTTCGACAGTGAAACCATTCTTACTTCTTACCAGAAAAAACTTAATGAATACCTTGCGTCTCCAGATGCTGTAATTGACGGTCTTGAAAAAAGGCTTGATAAATCTTATGACATGCTGCTTGATTGTATCACCGCCAACACTGCTACAAAGACTGCAGATGCCAGTCTGTGCCTAATCAATGATGGTGTTTCCTGGAAGCTGGATGACAGCAATGGTGAGCTTGGAAATGCTATTTTCGGCACATTGACTACCAGTCCGGTAGATGATACCGTCACCGAATAACCTGCAATAAAAAAAGCTGCCCCACACTGTACGTTCTGCATTTCACAGTTTGTACAGCGCTCAGGCAGCTTTTTATTTTCTTATTGATTCTTTTTATTATTCTTCTTCCGGAGCAACTTCCAATCCCAGTTCTTTCAGTTGTGCCTCGCTGACTCTCTGTGGTGCTTTTGTCATCAGACAGGATGCATCCTTTACCTTCGGGAATGCAATCACATCACGAATACTGTCTACCTTTGCCATCAGCATTACCAGACGGTCAAGGCCATAAGCCAGTCCTGCGTGTGGCGGAACACCATACTTAAATGCATCCAGAAGGAATCCAAACTGCTCATACGCAGCTTCCTGCGTAAAGCCCAGTTCTTTGAACATTCTTTCCTGAATATCATCCTGATGGATACGGACACTTCCTCCACCAATCTCATTGCCGTTCAGTACAATATCATAAGCCTTTGCGCGAACCTTTCCAGGATCTGTATCCAGAAGAGGGATATCCTCCTCCATCGGCATTGTAAATGGATGATGCATAGCTGTATAGCGATTCTCTTCCTCACTCCACTCAAGCAGCGGGAACTCTGTTACCCATACAAACCTATACTCATTCTTATCAAGAAGTTCCATTTGTCTTGCCATTTCCAGACGAAGTGCTCCCAGAACATCATATACAAGCTTTTTCTTATCTGCCGCAAACAGAAGCAGATCTCCTGGCTTTCCATCCATTGCCTGAACCAGGGCATCCATTTCCTGCTCTGTCATAAATTTGGCAAAGCTTGACTTTCTTGTACCATCCTTTGCAATGGCAATATAAGCAAGACCCTTTGCCCCATAGCCCTTCGCAAATTCTACCAGCTTGTCGATCTTCTTTCTTGGCATTTCGCCCTGACCTTCTGCGTTAATACCGCGAACGCTGCCGCCGTTTTCAAGAGCAGAAGTAAATACGGAAAATCCGCAGTCCTTCACAATATCACTTACATCATGAAGTTCCATTCCAAAACGCATATCCGGCTTGTCAGATCCGAAACGATCCATTGCCTCCTGCCATGTGATCCGTTGGATCGGAAGCTTCACATCCAGATCAAGTACTTGTTTAAACAGATAGGAAAGAAATCTTTCATTCACATCGATCACATCATCAACATCCACAAAAGAAAGCTCCATATCGATCTGTGTAAATTCCGGCTGGCGGTCCGCACGAAGATCCTCATCACGGAAACATCTTGCAATCTGAATATAACGATCATATCCTGAACACATTAGCAGCTGCTTGTAAAGCTGCGGAGACTGTGGAAGGCCATAGAAGCTTCCCGGATGGATACGGGACGGAACAAGATAATCTCTGGCACCCTCCGGTGTGCTCTTTCCAAGCATTGGTGTTTCAATCTCCAAAAATCCTTCATTTGCAAAGAACTGTCTGGTAAGCATCATTACTTTGCTTTTTAACATAAGATTCTTCTGAAGATCTGGTCTTCTAAGATCCAGATATCTGTATTTCAGACGCACTTCATCTTTTGTCTTGCTGTTTTCTTCTACCGGGAAAGGAGGTACTTCTGATTCAGAAAGGACTCTTAAGGATCTTACCTGAACCTCCATGGTACCGGTTGCCAGGTTTGCATTTACTGCACCACCTCTTTTTGCCACTGTTCCAACAACTGCGATCACATATTCGCTGCGCAGCTTTCCGGCTTTTGCAAATCCCTCTTCATCAATGATCCCGTTTTCAAAAATAAGCTGCATGATCCCGGAACGGTCACGAAGGTCAACAAATATAATACCACCTTTGTCTCTTGCCTTCTGCACCCATCCCATCAGGGTCACTTCACTGCCAATCATTTCTTTCGTAACTTCTGCACATCTGCATGTTCTGTGCAGTCCCTGCATGCTCTCAGCCATGTCTATTGCTCCTCCTGCTTATTATCTCTTTTCCTTGAAGAACTCAACAAACTCTGTATATCCTTCAGTTGTCATCTGGTCCTTCTGGAATTTTTTATTCTTTTTCATAATGGAAATATTTACCTGCGTTCCTTCTTTTCTTTCCTGGTCAGCCTGTGCAAAAATCTGTGCAAGACGATCTGCAGGCATGTTTTTCTCAATCAGGTATGCTTTCTTTGCACCCTGTCCAGGAATCTGATAGCCTCTTTCCAGAAGCAGCATAACAATTCTCTCAAATCCAATAGAAAAACCACAGGCACTGGTATTGCTGCCTGTAAACTTACCGATCATCTCATCATAACGGCCGCCACCGCCAACGCTTCCACCGAATTCATCCATAGCGATCTCAAAAATCGGGCCTGTATAATAAGACATTCCCCTTACAAGAGTAGGATCAAAACTCATTTTGAAATCTGCAGTCTTTACAGAGTCAACAGTAGAAATAATGGTTTCCAGATCCTCTGCCACCTTAGGATCAAGCACATCCTTCAGCTTTTCTTTTATAAAGCGAACGCCTTCCACATCGTTTGTGATCTCCTTAAACATTCCAAGGTAGGTGTCAATGCTTTCTTTTGTGAAGCCTTCCTTTTCCAGTTCCTCAGCCACTCCATCCAGTCCGATCTTATCCATCTTATCCAGGATGATAAATACCGTATCAAAACTATCTGCCGGAAAACCACTATACTGTGCCATAGCCTTCAGGATCTTCCTGTCATTGATACGGATAGTAAAATTGTGGAAATCCAGTTTGCCAAGAAGGGTGGTGGTAGCAAGCACCAACTCAATCTCAGCCATATAAGTAGCCTCACCCAAAATATCAATATCGCACTGCATAAACTGACGGAAACGACCTCTCTGTGGCCTGTCAGCCCTCCATACATATCCCATCTGCAAAGCCTTAAAAGGAGCCGGCAGATCATTGGAATTGTTGGAATAATAACGGGAAAGGGGAAGTGTCAGGTCATAACGAAGTCCGGAATCCACCAGATCTCCTTCTTCCTTTGCACTTTCCAGCTTCAGCTTTTCGCCTCTTTTCAGGATCTTAAAGATAAGCTTTTCATTCTCTCCGCCCTGCTTGCTGCAAAGATTCTCAATATGCTCCACGCAGGGAGTCTCTATAGATGTAAAACCAAAAGATGCATATGTTTCACGGATGATGCTGGTCACATAATTCCGTATTTCCATTTCCCTGGGAAGAATATCCTTCATCCCTGTTACCGGTTTCTTCTTTAATGCCATCGTGTTCCTCCTTATGAACTACCCGCTGAAAAGCGAGAAAAATTTCCATGTCAAAATTCTTTACTTCATCGATCATCAGTCCAACTACTGTCATTCTGTCAAAAGCCCTGCGATAAGGTCTGTCTGAGCTTAAAGCACAGAAAACATCACAAACTCTCAGGATCCTGGCTCCAATGGGAATCTCTTCCCCACATTTATTGGATGGATATCCGGTACCATCAAAATTCTCATGATGATACAAAATACTTTCCAGAATAAAATCAGAATACCCCTGATCTTTCAGTTCTTCATATCCAAGTGCAGAATGCATTCGCACATATTTCAATTCCTCGATCACAAGAGGATTATTTTCCTGTCCATTAATGTAGCTGCGCAGTTTCAGCTTACCAATGTCATGAAGCACACCGGCCACTGCCAGCTGGTAACACTGATCCTCGGGCAGTCCAACTTCCTTTGCGACTGCATACGCCAGATTGCTTACTGCAATGCCATGTTTTAATTCTGTAGACAGGTCAAATTCCAGCAGTCTGTCCTGTGAGGCAGGATTCTTCTCCTTGGTTCTGCTCACGAATCCTCCCTCCAATCACGCAGCCATCTGGTAATCCCGGTCTGTTTTCTCTGGATCATTTCGTCAATACGTGAAATATAATTGGTAACATCTTTTACATTTTCCACACGTTCGATCCGTCTTTCGTGATCAAAAACCAGCTTGGAAGAACCACCAGCACCAAGAGCAATAATAGGCTGTTTTTCTTCCATAATCAGTATATTGTAAATTCCTGCTTTGTCAACCTTGGCATAGCCTACATTTTCAAAATTTCCCTTCATATTCTTCTGTCTGTACAGATAATACGGGCTCATTTCCATTTCGTAGGCTGTTTTCATGGTAAGCTCCATGATTTCCTGATTATTCTCAAAGGTCATTTCCTGATACTGATCCCTGAAGATATTCAACCTTGCTGCGCGTTTTACTGCAAGAGAATGTACAGTAAGACTGTCCGGATCCAGTGCCTTTACCTGTTCCAGTGTATACTCTACCATGGCATAATCCTCGCCAGGAAGGCCTACGATCAGATCCATGTTAATATTGTCAAATCCCTGCTCTCTTGCCAGCTCAAATGCCTTCTTTGTATCTTCTACAGAATGCTTCCTGCCGATCAGATTCAAAGTGGTTTGATTCATAGTCTGTGGATTTACAGAAATCCTGGTAACAGGAAATCTATGGATCGATGCAAGTTTTTCTTTTGTAATGCTATCCGGCCGGCCTGCTTCCACAGTAAATTCAAGAAGTCCATCATATCCAAATTGACGGCTCAGACAATCCAACAGCCTCTCCAACTGATAAGGCTCCAGTGTAGTAGGTGTTCCTCCGCCAATATAAATCGTATCCAGCTTCCTGCCAAGGCTTTTCATAAGGCTGGCCACAGCTTCAGCTTCTTTGCACAGCGCATCCAGATATTCGTCAGTTCTTGATGCCCAAAGCTTCAATGGATACGAGCTGAAAGAACAATAAAGACAGATACTTGGGCAAAACGGAATCCCTACATAAAGGCTATACCCTTTATCATAATCAATATCCTTCAGGATATCTTTTTCCCGGTTGGCAATGGCAACAGCCAGTGCTGTTTTCTTAGGGCTGACCAGATACCGATCCCGCATCTCCTGTGCTGTCTGTACATTGGTAAGGCCTGTATCCAACATCCCCATAGCCAGCTTTACCGGACGGATACCGGTAAGATTCCCCCAGGGTAACGTGCGTCCTGTCAGCTTAACCAGCACATCCTGATAAAGGGCATATTTCAGGTGGTCTTTATTCTCCCTGCGGCTTTCACTTTCTTTAATACTGATCTGCCCGCTTTTTCCTTCTCCCTCATACCGGATCAGATAACTTCCTTCTGCTTTTGAAGACACAAATAGCAGATCACAGAAGTGCGTTTCCTCTGCTTCATAAGTCATACGGATCTCTGCTTCCGGATAAAAAGCTTTGATCAGCTCATATATATCATGTTCAAAATCTTTATCAAGAAAACAAATCTCTATCTTATACAAAAGGGTTGTACCTCTTTTCATAACCAATGGTAGTTGATGTATCATGTCCTGGATATACCACCGTATCTTCCGGAAGCGCATCTACCAGCCTGTGCAGGCTTTCCACAATCTGTGCCGAACTCCCTCCCGGAAAATCCGTCCTGCCTACAGAACCGTGGAACAGGGTATCTCCGGAAAAAAGTACATCTTCATCTTTAAAATAATAGCAACAGCTGCCTTTTGTATGTCCTGGTGTAAAGATCATCTGAACTTTAAACCCGGCTGCTTCAAAAACTTCCAGATCTGAGGGCATTTTGTCGGCCTTCATGGAAACCGGTCTGCCATAATACTGGGTCATATTCACAGATGGCTCCCAAAGCATCTCTGTCTCCAGAGGACAGGCATAAACAGGGATATCATATCTGTCTCTCACTGCTTCTGCTGCAGAAATATGGTCAAAATGGCCATGAGTAAGAAGGACAGCTACAGGAGTCCCTTCCATCTGGGCTACCTTTTGAAAGATCCGCTCTGGCTGATCTGCCGGATCAATGATCAGCAGTTCTTTTGTCTCCTGGTTTAATGCGAAATAACAATTTGTACTTACCGGTCCTAAAACCAGCTGTTCTACCTTTAATCTTCCCATGTTGTCCTTTCCACCTTCGGGTATAAAAAATCAGCCTGTAGTACGTTCCACATCGATCACGCTGTCGATCTGGCGTATCTTCTCAATCAGTGAATTCAGTTCTTCTTTACTGCTCACATTAAAATTCATGGAAATCGTAGCCTTTTCCTGCTTGTTAGTACGGCTGTTAATACTTCTCACATCGATCTTACGCTCAGTAAAGATCTTGGAAATGTCTACCAAAAGACCTGTCCTGTTATTGGCATATACATTGATCTCTGCCATATACTGCTCGGATACCCTGTTATCCTGCTGCCATTCAGCCTCGATCAGGCGGCTTCTGTCCATCTCTGACATATTCATCACATTCACACAGTCTGTCCTGTGAATGGTGATACCACGGCCTCTTGTAACAAAACCTACAATTTCATCTCCTGGGATCGGATTACAACATTTTGAAAAGCGCACTGCCACATCATGAATGCCCTTAACCACAATACCGCTTTTACCCTTAGCTACATGGATTCGCTCCGGTGCTTCCTGTGCAGCCTCCAAGACCTGCTCGTCTGTAAGATTCTTTTTGTTTTCTTTATCATAAGCTTCTGCCAGCTTATTAAAAACCTGCCCTTCTTTCAGACCTCCATGTCCGATGGCCGCCAGCACGGAATCCCAGTCACGGAATCCGTATTTTCTCAGAACAGCCTCCAGATACTGTGGCTTGGTGTAATTGCCGATCTTAAATCCCTTGGACTTGGCATACTGAGTCAGCATGTCTTTTCCTTTCAGGATATTATCTTCTTTCAGTTCTTTCTTAAACCACTGGTTGATCTTGTTCTTTGCCTGTGTGCTCTTTACAACATTCAGCCAATCACGGCTTGGTCCCTGGGAATTCTGGGATGTGATGATTTCAATCCGGTCACCATTTTGAATACGGTATTCTATAGGTACAAGCTTCCCATTGACCCTGGCTCCTACCATCTTATTCCCTACTGCGCTGTGTACACTATAAGCAAAGTCAATAGGAGTGGAGCCATTTGGCAGTGTTTTCACATCGCCCTGGGGAGTAAAACAATATACACTATCTGCAAAAAGATCCAGGTCATTTTTCAGAAGACTCATAAACTCTTTATTGTCTGACATATCCCTCTGCCATTCCAGAATCTGTCTTAACCAGTTTAATTTTTCTTCTTCACTTTTACCAACCGGCTTCTTGCCATCTGCTGATTCTTTATATTTCCAGTGTGCTGCAATACCATATTCAGCTGTTTTGTGCATTTCAAAAGTACGTATCTGGATTTCAAATGGCTGACCGTTAGGCCCAATCAGCGTGGTATGAAGAGACTGATACATATTTGGCTTTGGCATTGCAATATAATCCTTAAATCTTCCGGGAATAGGCTTATACATTTCATGAATCACGCCAAGAGCAGCATAGCAGTCTTTCACTGTGTCTACCAGGATACGTACAGCAAAAAGATCATATATCTGGTCTATAGTCTTGTGCTGATTCACCATCTTCTTGTAGATACTGAAGAAGTGCTTTACCCTGCCATCTACCTGAGCCTTAATATTGGCATCCACCATATGCTGTTTGACCTGATTAACGATCTTCCCAACAAATTCCTCACGCACACTTTTTCGCAATGCAACCTTTTCAACCAGATCATAATACACCTCTGGTTTAAGGTACTTCAGAGACAGGTCGTCCAACTCCACCTTGATCTTGGAAATACCAAGACGCTGTGCGATAGGTGCGTAAATATCCATTGTCTCACGGGCCTTTTCCTGCTGTTTGGCAGGAGTCATATACTGAAGTGTACGCATATTATGAAGCCGGTCTGCCAGTTTGATCATAATAACCCTGATATCCTTAGCCATGGCAAGAAACATCTTACGCAGGCTTTCTGCCTGCATTTCAACCTTATCAGAGGAATAGGATAACTGGCCGATCTTCGTCACTCCATCAACAAGGAGAGCCACCTCTCCGCCAAATTCCTTTTCCACTTCTTCATATGTCATCCATGTATCTTCCACTGCATCATGAAGCAGTCCTGCTACAATGGTCTCTTTGTCCAGTTCCAGATCAGCCAGTATGATCGCTACACACAGAGGATGAATGATATAGGGCTCTCCGGATTTTCTTTTCTGATCCTTATGTGCTTCACTGGCAACCTTATAAGCTTTCTCAATCATGGAGATATCTGTGGACGGATGATATTTCCGGACACTGCTGATCAATTCCTGATATAGCACTTCCGGGCTGGTAAAGTCGCTCATTGTCTTTACAGCTGCATCTGCCTTTTTTACAGAAGCCAACTTCTCTGCTTCGATCTGGGATGCCTGATCCAAGGCATCTGTGACTGTATTTACTTCTGCCATCTCTTATCACCTACCCTGTACAAAGTCTGACTGTTTTACTTTCCTTCATAGCGGATCACAGACGCTACATCATATCCTTTCAGCTTTTCACGGCCTTTCAATCCGGCAAGTTCCATCAGGAAAAGGATCTTTACAACTTCTCCGCCAAGCTCTTCGATCAACTTCACGGCAGCTTCCATGGTACCGCCTGTAGCAATCAGGTCATCTACGATCACTACTTTCTGTCCCGGCTTAATGGCATCCTTATGGATCTCGATCTCTGCCTGTCCGTATTCCAGGTCATAGCTTTGGGAAATCGTCTCACAGGGAAGTTTTCCTTTCTTTCTTACCGGTACAAATGGTTTGTGGAGGTTATATGCCATAGGCATTCCGAAAATAAAACCTCTGGACTCAGCGCCTACGATCACATCCACATCTACATCTTTGATCAGATCCTGAAGCGAATCTATGGCAAGGTGAAGTCCATCTGCATCCTGCAAAATACTGGTAATATCTCTGAAAATAATCCCCGGCTCCGGGAAATCCGGAATACTTCTGACATATTCTTCTATTTTTTTCATATTATTGTTTCCTCCTCAAACATTTTCTCAACCATGTTTTTTGTCAATAGATTTAAGTATATCACCTTTTTTATTTATAATCAATCAAAAACCCCATAGATACAGCATATTCTGCCATCTCCGGTTACTGATTGCTCCATTCACAGCAGCCATCTCCGGTCAACAATAATTCTGAATGATCACCTGAAGTGTTTCCCTGCCCTGATACCGATTGATCTCAGGATAATAAGTAACAGATATCTTATCTCTTGCAGACAGGAAATCCATAAACTCAGGGATATTGCCGAAATAAACCGCTTCTATCACATAGCCCTGTTCATCCATCAACTGAAGCTTTGTCACATTATGATTCTTCCCGATTACACGTGAATTTATTGCCTTCACATTTTTCTGGGCAAACAACGGCTTTGTATTTCCTTTTCCAAAAGGTTCCAACAAAGACAGCTGTTCTACCAGCTTCGTGGAAATATACGAAATCGGCATTGGCACATCAATGATAACCTTAGGAATCAGATCCTCCTCTTTCAGATTACACTGTTCATTCAACCTTTTTCGCAGCAAAGAAACATTTTCCTCTGGAAGAGACAGACCTGCTGCCATAGGATGTCCTCCATATTGATCCAGCAGATCCCCACATTTCACTAATTCCTCAAACATTGAATACTGTTGGATTGACCGTCCGCTGCCCTTTACTCCTTTTTCGCCCTTTGTAAGTACAAAAACCGGCCGGTTATATTTTTCCCGAATCCTCCCTGCAATGATTCCTGCCAGGCTTTCGTGGCATTCCGGCAGATATACTACAAGTATAAGATCCTTTTTCAGATCTGTATTTTCGATCAGCTGTATCGCCGCATCCTTTCCTTTTTCTGTTAATGCCTTCCGGCTGTCATTTAATGCCTTCAAATCTCCGGCCAGCCTGGCTGCCTCGCCTGCATCCTCGCATTGAAGCAGTCGTAAGGACCTGGCTGCTGTATCAAGCCTGCCGCTGGCATTAATACAGGGGCCAAGCACAAACCCAATGTGATAAGAAGAAATCCTGCTTCCTTCCAGTCCTGTTACACGGATCAATGCCTGAAGGCCTTTGTTTTTTGTATATGGAAGACGTTTCAGTCCTTCCTTCACCAAAATCCTGTTCTCACCCTGAAGATCCATTACGTCTCCAACCGTAGCAATAGCTGCCAGTTCCAGAAACTCTTCTTTTTCAGTTTCCGGAATATGACTGTCATCATATAAAGCCCAGATCAGCTTCATGGCAACCACAGCGCCGCACAAATTCTTATTCGGATAGGGGCACCCTGGCTGTTTCGTATTGATCACAGCATCTGCCGGTGGAAGAATATAGGTTTTTTCTCCATTGTCTTCAATAAAAGGGACCTCATGATGATCCGTAACAATCACCGTCAAGCCTTTTTCTTTTGCAAAGCCAATCTCCTTTGACGCTGCAATCCCATTATCGCAGGTAACGATGGTATCAACCCCGTCCTCCAGTGCCTTGTAGATCAACGGCATATGGATCCCATAACCATCCGTGATACGGTCAGGAATATAAGTATCCGCCCTTGCCCCCAATCGTTCCAGGCCTTTGATCAAGATATACGTAGCAGTCACTCCGTCAATATCATAATCACCGATAATACGGATTTTCTTTTTTTCCCTGATCTTTTGCTTCAATATGGAAGTTGCCTCTTTCATTCCTTTTAAAAGTTCTGGTCCCGGAATATCCTGAATGGTTCCCCGCAAATATTCCTGTATGGCTTTTGCACCAGTTACATCTCGGTTGCGGATCAGCCGGGCGATCACAGGATCAATATCGAATTGTCTTCCGATTTCCTTAAAATCTGCTTTTTTCGCAGAAACAAACCATTTTTCCATGTAACTTCTCCTGCACATAAGAAAACGGGGCAGACCCAAAGGCCTGTCCCGAACTTTCTCTATTTATTCATTCTTATTGCTTTCCTGCGCATTATTAGCCGCTTCCTGAGCTGCCAGACGTTCCTGGACTCTCTTACGGTTTTTCTTTTTAGGCTGTGCAGGATCAGCTTTTGGTGGTTCCTGTTTGGAAGGCTTTTTCGCTGTAGTTTTCTTAGGTGCTGATACCTTGGAAGCTGTTACAGCTGCAGGCTGAACCTTTGCCTTTCTCCAGTGTCCTTTCATTGTCAGCCACAGAGATCCTGTAATACATACAGAAGAATATGCTCCGCAAAGGATACCAACCATTAACGGTGCTGCAAATTCTTTCACAGAAGAAACACCCATCATATAAAGCACTGCTACCATGATAAATGTGGTAAGGGAAGTATAGATACTTCTTGTAAGGGTCTGGGTAATACTTCTGTTAACAACCTCTTCAATATGATCCGGATTCTTGCTTCCGTGAAGATTCTCACGGATACGGTCAAAAATAACGATGGTTGCATTAATGGAATAACCAACAATAGTCAGCATGCAGGCAATAAAAGTATTACCTACAGATGTTCTGGAAATTGCATAGAAAGTAAGCACAACCAGCACATCATGAATCAATGCAAGTACCGCACTGCCTGCAAAGCAGATATCCTTAAATCTGAACCAGATATACAGAAGCATCAGAATCGCAGCAACAATGACGGAAACGATGGCATCTCTTCTCATCTCATTGCTGACAGTTGCTGAGATGCTCTCTGCAGAGATCAGAGAATCATCAACACCGAATTTATCTACAAGTGCTTTATTTAATGCTTCACGCTCTTCAAGATTCAGGGAACGTGTTTTGATCGTTACCTGATTAGTACCAACAACCTTGGTAGGCTGAACATTCTTGTCACCTGTAACCTTCTCTACTACCGGAGTCACTTCAGAATCGATCTGGCTGATATCCATATCCTCGTTAAAGGTTACAGTAGTAGAAGTACCGCCTGAGAACTCAAGGCTGTAATTTAAAGCCTTGTGGGAAGTTTTGCTGAAAATAAACATTGCAACAAAACCTGCTAAAATAATAACCAGTGAAATTGTAAAGAAAAGCTTTTTCTTTCCAACAAAATTGATCGGCTTCTTTTCCATGGTCTGTCCATAGAATTTGGGATTATGAATACCAACTGCGTATAATGCATTGATCACGATCCTTGAAACAACCAAAGCCGTAAACATGGAAATTACAATACCAAGCGCCAGTGTATAAGCAAAGCCCTTAACTGTACCTGTACCAAGCTTCATCAGCACCAGTGCTGCAAGAAGTGTGGTAATGTTACCGTCAAAGATGGCAGAAAATGCTTTGGAGAAACCAGCCTTAATAGCACTTCTGACGGATGTTCCGGCACCGATCTCTTCACGGATACGGGCATAAATGATAACATTGGCATCCACTGCCATACCTATACCAAGAATAATACCTGCAATACCCGGAAGCGTAAGAGTGATATCAAAGGCATTTAATGTAATAAGCATTGCTGCGGTATAGAATACAAGGGCAATACCAGCTACCAAACCTGGGATCCTATATGCAAGGATCATAAACAGGATAACGATCACAAGACCAATGGCACCTGCGATCACGCTGGTAGAAATCGCTTTCTCTCCAAGCTGTGCTGCAACCACGCTGGATTTCATCTCTTCCAGCTCCAGGCTAAGGGAACCGATACGGATGTAAGAAGCAAGCTCCTGTGCCTCTTCTACGCTCTTCTGTCCATTGATCTCTGCCTTACCACCGGTAATGGCCTCATTTACAGTTGGTGCACTTAAGATCCCATTATCATAAACAATAGCGATCTGTTTGCCTACGTTTGCTTCTGTAGCATCTGCAAACTTTTTCTTTCCTTCATCTGTAAGGGTCAGGTTTACAACATATTCCTTTGTTCCTGTATTCTGACGCTGAATAGCACCACCAGTAGCATCAGCTATATCTGTTCCCTCAAGAACAACACCATTCTGCTTCCGGATCTCATCCAGATCTCTTGTCAGGCTGTATCCGGTATCACTGTTAGCATCATACTGGAAGTTATTTTCCCCGTCATCACCAGTCTGCTGGATAAAACAAAGAGAACCTGGCTTGCCCAGTTCTTCCAGAATTGCATTGGCATCTGTAACACCAGGGATCTCAACATTGATACGGTCGCTGCCTTCCTGGTATACCTGTGCCTCTGTACTGTACTGTTCCACACGTTTCTGCAGCTTATAAACAGTATCGTTCATATCTTCGCTGCTTGGGTTGCTTTCTTTTGCTTTGTATGTAATGCTGACACCGCCTGCCAGATCAAGACCAGTCTTGATATTCTTGGCTGAACCGGTTCCTGTAGGTCCAAATCCAACAGCTGCTGTAAAACAGAACAGTCCTGTCAGGATAGCTACAAGAATCAGCACTACAACGCCTCTTGATTTCTTCATTGTTCCTGTCCCTTCTTAATTTAATTTTGTAGCTGTCGTATAGGTCTGCAAAAGATCATTCTTCTGCAAGGGCAGCCTTTATCATGATAGCACACTCCACACGCTTCCTCTGGAGCTGGCATCCGATTTCATAATTACCATTAATGTCTTTCTGGAAATGATAGGCATTTGCTGCACATCCGCCACTGCAGTAAAATCTGGCAAAACAGTCTTTACATGCTGGCTTTGTATATACATTGCATTTAGAAAAATCCTTCTGGATCTGTGGCTTTACAATGCCCTCATCCACATTACCCATCAGATATTCTTCTTCACCTACAAACTGATGGCACGGATAGAAATCTCCCCAAGGTGTGACTGCAAGGTACTCAGTACCTGAACCACAGCCTGAAAGCCGTTTATACACGCAGGGGCCTCCTGTAAGGTCGATCATAAAGTGGAAGAAGTTAAATCCTTTTCCTTCTTTTTCCCTTTTTATCATTTCCTTTGCAAGAAGATCATACTCTTCCATGATCTGTGGCACATCCTCCGGGCGGATAGCATAATCCTCATCCTGAGCTGCCACTACAGGCTCCACAGAAATCTGCTTAAAGCCCAAATCTGCCAGATGAAGTACATCCTTGGAAAAATCCAGATTATAATGGGTAAATGTACCTCGGACATAATACTTGTCCTGATTTCTTGATTCTGCAAACTTTATAAACTTGGGAATCACCAGATCATAGCTGCCAGCTCCCTTGCGGAAAGGCCGCATATGGTCGTGGACTTCTTTTCTTCCATCCACACTCAGTACCACATTGCCCATTTCCTTGTTGCAAAACTCCATAACCTCATCATTCAGCAGTACACCGTTGGTGGTAAGCGTAAAGCGGAATTTCTTGTTATAAAGAGCTTCCTGCTCTCTGCCGTACTTCACCAGATCCTTCACAACCTGCCAGTTCATTAGCGGTTCACCGCCAAAGAAATCCACTTCCAGATTATGTCTGGATCCTGAATTGGCAATAAGGAAATCCAGGGCCTTTTTCCCTACTTCAAATGACATAAGTGCCCTGCGTCCGTGATATTCTCCTTCTTCAGCAAAACAGTAACGACAGGCCAGATTACAGTCATGTGCAATATGAAGGCAAAGTGCCTTTACTACAGTCTGTCTGTTATTGGTAAATTCATCAATTACATTTTCATAAATATCCTTTGTGAAAAGCATGCCTTCTTTCTGAAGCTTCTCACACTCAGCAACCGATGTGCGGATCTGTTCCTCAGGGAAGCGGTCATTCAGCTTCTCACTGATCTGATCTGCATCCATCCCCTGCTCCAGATAAGGTAATACTTCATAAGTAACCTGATCTACAACATGAATGCATCCGCTGTTGATATCTAATACAATATTGTAACCGTTGCTTTGATAACGGTGAATCAGACTCATTTTTCTGACGTCCTTTCTATTTTTATCCACACATTGTCAGCACAAGCAGGAATAAGCAGCGGAAATCATCCCGCTGCTTACTTTCACTTTCACAGCAAACTGCTATGGCATCCAATGTGATCTGCTGCCTATACAGCTTCTCATAATACGCCAGGTCTTATTTATGCTCGCAGCTCTGATTTCCTACTGTACAGGAAGTCTTACATGCAGACTGACAGGAAGTCTGGCACTCTCCACAGCCGCCCTTTTTTACAGTATTCTGAAGATTCTTTGTATTTAATGTTTTAATATGCTCCATCATAGGATCCTCCTTATGTAAATTCTCTGGTAAGTATAGCATAGATTCATACATTTTAAAAGTCTTTTTTGTAAGGTTTTCAATTGTCCACTACAGGGTCAGGACAACATCCCGCCAAGAGTTCCGCCGCCCAGGCACAGAAAAAACGTAGTGATCATATGTTTCATTGTCATATCTGGTTTCCCACCTGCCAGGACAGAGACCATCAAAAGCAAAAAGAAATAACAGCTTCCTACCAACAGTCCCCACAGATATTTTTCTTTTCTCAGCATTTTTCCAGCCCCATATCCACCGGTCAGGCAGGCTAATATGTACGCTGCAAGGATTCCTGCCCGAACTGCTTTTTCTGACAGGTCAAACGAAAAAAGTGCCAGTGCAAGAAACAATAAAAAAACACCTGTAATACCGTAAGCAATCAGCAATGATTTTAAAACAGCCTTCATTTTCATAAAAACAGCCCTCCCATGAACATTATATGGAAGGGCTGTGCAGAATATTATTTAATTGTTCTTCTTTTTCTTCAAAACAACAATAAGAATCACCACGACCGCTGCTACAACAACCAGGATCACAAATGTACCTACCGGTGTATTATCGCCGGTACGTACCACCCCAGTTCCATTTACAGAACCGGAACTATTCTGACTGACGGACTGTCCTGATGCAGCCGGGCTGTTATTCCCTGTTGCAGAACTGTTATCTGTGGAGGTGCTATTATTTACAGTTGTATTTGATGTATTACTGCCTGTGGTACTGCCGGTATTCACCCCACTGCCTGTGGTACTTGCAGCAGACTTGGTAGGAACAGCTGTTGATGCAGGCTTAGGCGTGGAGGTAACAGATATCGTACCTCCGGAATAACCGTCTTCTGCAATATTCTCTCCAATCAAAGGCTTGCTTCCTGCAATTCCAAATGGACTGAAAGAATGAGTACTGAAGATCATAGTACTTCCGTCAACACTTGGCACAATGGTCTCCATGGCTCCATTGTCAAGAAGATGTTCAATGGTATATTCGTATCCTGCTTTAACAGGAACTGTTACACTGATGTACTGTCCATCCGGAATCTCATACTTAGAATCTGTTTTAAGATTCCACAACTCAAACTCATAGGATCTGAAAATGGCAGCCTCATCTTCGTTAGTAAACTGATAGGACTCACCACTGGTAACCCTGAACTGTACATACCAGGGAAGCTCAATACCTGAAACGGAGATGCCTGCGCAGCTATGGTTCTGTACAGCACGCTCTGCCTGCTCCTCCGGTGTCAGCGTATCCTCTGCCTCGCTGGGACGATCGTCCTGTATAGGCTCATTGATCTGGTCAAAAATATTATCTGCATCCTGATCCTGTGAAGGCTGGCTGTCCGGTGCTGCCGGATCAATGGTATCCGGTGCAATAGAAGGAACCGTATCCGGTGCTGCCGGATCAACATTCCCCGGTGTCACAGAAGGAATAGTATCTGGTGCTGCCGGGGCAACAGTTCCCTCCTGTACTCCTGGTTCTGTGGGCTGTGAAGCATCAGGTGCTATTGTCACTTCCGGTACTACGGAAGGATCCTGTTCAGGCAATACTGCAGGAGCTGTGGGTTGCTGCTCTGCAGAAGGGATCTGAGTTGGCAGTGTTTCCTGTCCCGTCTCTCCTTCCGGCGTTACAGAAGGAACTGTACCCGGCTCTCCAGGTGTATCCGTTGCTGCCGGTGTCTGGCTTACCTGTGGATCATTAGAAGCTGCTTCTCCTTCTGTATATCCAGGATCTTCTTGTTCGCCATTATCCTGTCCGCACTCTGTATTCTCCTGATAGCCTTCATAATCTTCGTAATCGTTCTCTTCATCTCCGGTATAATCCTCCCCGGAAATACTGCTGACTACAACAGTAACCTTTCCTTTTAAAACTCCGTCTTCCGCATCCCAACCGGACATATAAGACAGATCAACAGAATCATATGGTTCAAATTCTACCTTACAGCTCTGAGTCCGCTTGGTAGGAACATAAGAATCATCTACCCAGTATAAAGTTCCATATTCGCTGGATGGTAAAGAAACATTAGAAAGCTCTGTAGGTTCATCTATAGTCACATTGTCAGGGATCAAACTGCTCTTCTTAATTGAAGATGACTGATATCCAGCATATACAGAATAAATCTGCCCACCTGCCAGTGACATCGAAATCGCTGCCGCAGCTAAAATAGCAATACTTTTTCTTTTCATTTTTTTCATTTCAGCACCTCTGTTATTATTTATATATCAAATTTTCATTCTTTTGTAATGTTTGTGTAATAATTTGTTTTAAATTTTATCAGCATGATTATATCACAATTCTTCTTTTTTCGACACCCCCTATTTATATTTTTTTCCTCATCCACTTTTCCTTGCTTTTTTCATAAAAATACTGTATATTTCTTTTCAAGTCAAAATCGTACTCCCACTGAGTTCAAGAATGCCTCGGCATTCTTGCTGCGAGGTGTGCGTCATGCAATTGCATGACATACTTCTCCTGCGCACCTCTGCAATCCTGCCGGAGGCTATATCAGCTGGGGGATTGACTCCCAGCTGATATATCTCTTATCACTCACCATTATAGAAGCGGGAGTCTTCTCGACTGTGATCAAAATTTAAAGGAGCGTGAATATATTTTGGATTCTGGTGTCCCTATACAGATAACTGCAATCATAATTCTGATTGTACTGTCTGCCTTTTTTTCATCAGCAGAAACAGCAATGACAACAGTAAATAAGATTCGTATCCACTCCCTTGCCGAACAAGGGAATCGACGGGCGGTCACATTAGAAAAGGTGATTGCCGACACAGGCAAACTGCTTACCACTGTTTTAATAGGAAATAATATTGTTAATATTTCCACCTCTTCATTGGTGACTACTTTAACGATCCGCGTTTTCGGAAATATCTATGTGGGCATTGCTACCGGTATCCTGACTCTGGTGATTCTGCTTTTTGGTGAGATCACGCCAAAAACCCTGGCTACTCTACATAACGAGAAGCTTGCCCTGGCCTATGCCCGTCCTATTTTTTTTCTGATGATCGTTCTGACACCGATTGTTTATGTAGTAGGCAAGCTAGCCGCAGGGATCATGTTTCTTCTCAGAGTAGATCCAGATGCAAAACCACAGCAGATGACTGAGCATGAGCTGCGTACTCTGGTAAATGTAGGCCAAGAGGCTGGTGTGATTGAAAATGAAGAAAAACAGATGATCTATAATGTGTTTGATTTTGGGGATTCCACAGCCAAAGATGTTATGATTCCCAGAATTGATATGACCTTTGTGGATGTAAATGCATCCTATGATGAATTAATGGATATCTTCAAGAAGGATATGCACACACGCTTTCCAGTTTATGAAGACAATACAGACAATGTGATCGGTATTATTAATGTAAAGGACCTGATCCTTTATCCAAAGAAAGATGATTTTTCTGTTCGTGAGCTTCTTCGTGAGCCTTACTTTACTTATGAATATAAAAGAACTGCCGATCTGATGCTGGAAATGCGTAAGGCATCTGTGAATCTTGCCATTGTACTTGATGAATACGGTTCTACTGCCGGGCTTGTCACACTGGAGGACCTGTTGGAGGAAATTGTTGGTGAAATTCGTGATGAATATGATGAAGATGAAGAAGAAGATCTGAAAGAACTTCAGCCAGGTCGTGAATACGTAGCTTCAGGCTCAGCCAAGCTGGATGATATCAATGAAACCCTTGGCACTCAAATGGTATCTGAAGATTATGATTCCATCGGTGGTTATATTATTGAACAGTTGGACAGCCTTCCAACAGAAGGACAGTCCGTCACATTGGACAGCGGCATCCGTCTGGTAGTTGACAAATTAGATAAGAACCGTATTGAGCTGGTCCATATCTGGCTTCCCCCAGCTTCCTCTAAAGATACTGATCCTTCAGAAGCCGAATCCCTTTTGCATTAAAATCCAATTCAATATGAAAGTCCCCTGCCCTGGTTGTAAAACCATAAGCATGGGGACTTTTTATTTAGACCATAAGCTGGAACTGCAATATGATCCGAGTCACTTCTCCAGTGACTGCCCGGATCCCTTCTTCAGTATCTTTCCAGTTTTCCCGAGTGATCCCATCCGGACAATCTGCACATACATAAAACTTTGTATCCGGATACAGCATTTGATAATACATCAAAGCTCTTCTTGCATGATAACTTTTACAGCAAAGAATTGCTTTTCTTATTGTAAGGCCAAGTCCATCTGTTACCTTTCTGGAATAAATGGCATTTTCATAAGTATAAGTAGCTTTATCTTCCTTAAGGATTGCATGATCCGGAACATGATTATGCATCAGCACATCCTTCAGAAATTCCCATTCAGTATCATACTTCCTGTTATAGTCCTGTTTTGAGGACAACACTCCTGAAAAATGCCCCATCACAACACTGTACTTTCCGCTTGGCAGTATATGCGGTGCATACCCTTCCATGTAAAGTCTGGCTGCATGTTCTGCCATTTCCGGATATCCGTTACCTGGAATAAAAATAATATCTGCTTTTTCTGGAATATCTTCTGCAAAAACAAAATCTCCTATCGTTTTCATAAATTCATCCAACATAACTGTACCTTTCTGTTCATTTGTATTTGTAGGTATCATGGCTGGGGACTGTACCCTGCACATCATTTATAAAGATTATACCATTTTTCAGTTCATTTCGTCACGATCAATGTACTATAGCCATCCTCCCTCAGCCGCTGTTCCATACGGATGGCATTTCCAAGCTGTTGATATGCTCCCACCTGTACCTTAAAAAGATCTCCATCCCACAGTATATATGCAGGATAACCACGGTCTAATAATTGGTACAGTAATCTATCTGCATTTTCACGGTTTCGAAATGCTCCTGTCTGTACCCGGTAATATAACGGATTTTCTGCGTCTGTTTCATCCAGCGTTCCAAGTATGGCATCTGCAATTGCCTGTGGGATATCCTGCTTCTTTTCATCATAAAGGGTATTGTCTTTTTCTGAATTAATAAAACCTGTTTCTATCAAAAGTGCGGGCATCTTTGTTTTTCTGAGTACAACCAGTCCCGGCCGCTTTTGAACACCAATCTCCCGAAAGCCCAATTCTCCTAAAGCCCCTACAATATTCTGTGCCATCTTATACTTTATACCGCTTTTATTATATACCAGAACCTCCACTCCCTGATATTGATTAGCTTGGGGACTGCTATTCCTGTGAAAAGAGATAAAATAATCCACATCCGCTTCATTTGCCTGTTTTGCCCGTTCAAACGGCGTAAGATATTCATCCTCTGTTCTTGTATATAAAACCTTTACCCCATTCTTTTCCAGGATTTTTCCTACTGCCTTTGTAAGTGAAAGATTATCATCCTTTTCCTGTCTGCCTTTATAAACTGCGCCAGGGTCTGAACCTCCATGTGCTGGTTGTAGTTTACGCAAATTGTGATATGTATTCCCCAGTATATATGGGGAGTTAGAAATGTATTGAGATTAGATAGCCTTTTTCTCCAAGTCCTCACAGTAAACGCTTGAAAATAAATGTTCCAGCTCATTTCCGAAGTTGTATGAGATTTTAAGTTTGCGGTTTTCATAAACTGTTATCTGGTCTATCATTTCCACAATAATATCTCTGTCTAATTCTTCAATGTCTTTCAGTTCCAACAACCGCCTTAACCACGGTGTTTCAAAAACATCTTCTGTTACACTTTCCTTTTTCTTTTCTTCCAGCGTTTCAATCTGTTTGGAGTAAAGTGTTTCTTTTTGTTGATAGTCCTCTCGATAAGAAAGAAATTCTTCTTTAGAAATCAGTTCGTCTTTGTAATCTTCATAAATTGACTTTTTCAACTTCTTCACTCTTTCAAGCTCTGCTTTTAACTTTGTCAGTTCTATGTCTGTTGATTTTCTGATTTTTGTTGCTGTGAAAGATTGTGATTTTACAAGTTCCTGCAAGTTCTCTACATTGCGGATAATCTGCTTTAAATCTCCCAGCACAATATCATTCAATACTTGAAACGGGAGCGTGTGCGGAGTGCAATAATCTTTTCCACTTCTTTTGTAAGTTCCACAATAGAATGAATAGGACTTACTTCCGTCAGCACGTCGCCAGAAATTTTTCATCATTGCCCGACCACAATCGCCACACTTGATAAAACCTGCAAAGATATTTTTATTTGTTTCTAAATCAATATCCCTATGTTTTTTCGTCAGCAGTTTTTGTACCTTATCCCACAGTTGACGGTCTATAATCGGTTCATGTGTATTTTCAACCCTTATCCAGTTTTCTTTTTCAACTGGACGCTGTTTGCTTCTCATACGTTGATGTTTCTTTCCTTGTACCATATTTCCAATATAAAGCTCATTTTGTAACATCACTTTAATCGTGGAATACGTCCAATAAGAAGTTTTCTCTAAACGGTTGCAATTTTTGTAATTTTCGCCGTTGAGCTTTTTATATTCCGACGGACAAAGAATACCCTCTGCATTTAGTATTTTGGCAATGCTTTGTTTTCCTATTCCTTGTGCATACATAGTAAATACTCTTTTTACAACTTCGGACGCATATTCATCAATCACAAGTTTATTTTTATTTGCAGGAGATTTCTTATAACCATAACTTGTAAAAGCTCCGATAAATTCCCCTGCTTTCTGCTTTGATTTTACAGTCGCTTGAATTTTATTAGAAATATCTCTGGCATACTGTTCGTTGAATATATTTTTAATAGGAAGTAACATATCGTATGCCTGCTTCATACTATCAATATTATCTGTTACAGAAATAAAACGAACATTAAGCTCTGGAAATATTCTTTCCAAATATCGCCCCGTATCAATGTAATCTCGTCCGAAACGGGAAAGGTCTTTTACAACAACACAATTTACCTTGTTATCTTCAATGTCAGCAATCATTCTATGAAAGTCTGGTCTATTAAAATTCGTTCCCGTAAAACCGTCATCAATATAAACATCATATAGGATAAAGTCATCATGCTTGTTCACATATTCTGTTAAAAGTTTTCTCTGATTTCCTACACTATCGCTTTCTTCCTTATCTCCGTCCTCTCGTGATAATCTGATATAAATAGCCACGTTAAATAAGTTTGAACCTTTTTGATAAATCATTTTTCCACCTATTCAACTGCCGTACCTATGATAATATTATACCATAAAGTACGGCTTCTTTCCATTGTTTTCAAGGGTTTTACCCTCTTGATAGTCCTTTTTTTACATGAGATTTCACGATACGGACAAGCAATTCCTCTACGGAAAATTTACCTAAAAATTCCCGTTCTACGATATATTGTGCAGGTTCTTTTTTAGCCAAGTTATCAGCCCCCTTAGTCAGCTATCTATTCTCAACATACGCATATAGGCTTATCCAATATGCGTATTTTTCACAATGTTACAGAAGCAGACAGACGGCTTTGGAAAGCTCCGTTAGTATCTCAACTATTCCCATTCTTGTGGGCAGAACCGCACCATGCGGACGTATCATTATTCTGTGAGGATAGGTCGTGGCAAAACGACTTTTCCAACAGTCGCTCTCGGATCACTGCGTGGGTCGCTCGCTTTCTTTTGAAAAGGTCGTGGCGTACAGTCCCCGTGGCTCGCTATCTCACAAACGTATCTGTCTGCTTTATTCAGTTGTCAAAGAGCTGTGGCGAAAGCGTGTTGCTTTCATGTAAAAGCAGGGGCAGAGCAGGAAAGAGGGGATTGAACAAATCATGCTCTGCGGTTACTGCTTGTTATTCTTCTTCGATTTCTAAGGCAATATCAAACCCTAAAATCATTTTAATAAGTGCTTCTCTGATAAGTCCCTTTAACTCCATATCTACAACAATATAAACATTGCCGTATTCATCATAGAGTGGACGCAGACAGCACTTTGATATGTACGGGTCATAAAATGCCAGTATTTTTTCAATCGCTTTTTCGTCCCCGTCCATTGCCTGCGAAAGCAAATAGTAGGACGGCTTCTTAAATGTTTGCTTCATTTTACTGCTTCTCCTTTAGTATTTTTTTCATAGTTTCTAAAGCATGATGTCGGTTTTTAAATACACCGCTTTGCGTAATCTTTTGCAAGTTGGCAATTTCACTTTCTGTCATTTCCAAGAAGTAATACATCAACAGAGTATTTCTCTTTCTTTCTGGAAGTTTCTTCAAGGCTTCTGCCAGCCCATCATCAAGGACACGAATATCAATGCCACATACTGAAAAGATTGTATAATCTGTTTCGTAGTCGTCCCACACAGCAAAATTTTCAACGAAAATTTCTGGAAGTTCACAGAATGGAATTTCTTTATCTTTTCGTCGTTTCAATCCTTGCTGGTAGTCCTTTACAACATGACGGACAACTTTCTTCAAACAACTTTCAAAGCGACATTGAACTGTTTTCTGGAAGTCAGTGCAAATTACGCTCAAACGGAATGCCAGTTCCGCTACTGCGGAACGGCTATTCCATTTTTAACGGTACGAAGTACCGCTAGATGATA
>NZ_JAOQJL010000031.1:0-47026 GCF_025566965.1 Blautia ammoniilytica
GCCATAGCTTTTTTGTGCTTTTTCTAAAAAAAAATTGAAAAAATATAAAAGAAAAACTTCCACTTAAGAAAAAATGGAAGTTTTTCAGTGCCCTTGGTAATTGTGCTTGTAAGTCTTATATGCTTATCGGCCTGCGGTGCGCTCCGCGATACCGCCGATAAAAATAAGGCGTTAAATGAATCTCTGCCGTATTATGAGCTGAACGCCGCAAACTATGATGAAATTTCATATAACGGCCTGACATATACCATAACGGATGAATGTCTTGAAATGTCAGAACTGCAAGAAGAAATCGGGCAGGTATCGAAACGCTTCAAAAATGTGGCGGGGGAAGATTTCAGTTTCGGCTACGTTTACAGTATTGTGGATGTGGATATAAGCAATGCCGTAGCTGTAAATATCAACAATGAATATCGGAAAGCTGACATTAAAAATAATGATGAGTAACCTCGACAATGTGGTATAATGGAGCGGGAGGTGATTTTTTGACCCACTTACTTGTAGTTGACGATGAAGTTTCTATCTTGGAATTGATTAAGAACAGTTTGGGGAAAGATGGATATTTGATAACAGTCTGTCAAAATGCGGATGATGTAGACATCAAAAAGCTGCATTTCTATGACCTCATTCTTTTGGATGTGATGATGCCTGGCACAGACGGGTTTGAGTTTTGCAAACAGATCAGGAATATGGTAGACTGCCCGATTCTCTTTCTGACCGCAAAGACATTAGAGGAAGATATATTGTTTGGATTGGGCATCGGTGCGGATGATTATATTACGAAACCTTTTCGTATTCAGGAGCTTCGCGCCCGTGTCGCGGCACATTTACGCAGAGAAAAAAGGGAGCATCACAGCACACTTTCATTTGAGTCTGATATAAGATTTGACCTTTCCGCAAAGGTACTGTATGTTTCAGAACAGCCGGTTCCCCTTACCAAAAGCGAGTATTCAATCTGTGAATACCTTGCGAAAAACCGGGGACAGGTTTTTACAAAAGAACAAATCTATGAAGCCGTTTTCGGGTTTGATGGAATAGGCGATAACTCTACGATCTCAACGCATATAAAAAATATTCGTGCGAAATTGGAGCATTTCAAAATAAGTCCGATCAGCACCGTATGGGGGATAGGATATAAATGGGAGTGAAAAAGAAACCTACATTGAAAATATTGTTTCGCCAGTTTGCTATCTCCCTCATTGTCATGCTGGTAGCGGCAATTATTGTCCCTGTTGGTTTGGAGGGACTTGCTGTAAATGCTGGATTAGCTACAAGAGCAAATCTAAGTGAATTGCAGGTAAAAGAGATCATTCCAACGCTGACGATTGCCCCGGATATTACAAAGGTTGTGATTCCACAGGGATGCGGCTACTTAATTCTGGACAAGAACTTTAATGAGCTTTACAGCAATATGGACGATGATGAAAAAGAAATTGCCCTGCTGTACGCAAAGGGAGAATATATTGAATATGCTACGGGGAGGCAGTTTGCACTTGTTGTCCGGGAAAACGAATTTTGCGTTTTAAGGTATTATATTGGTTCTCAATTTACAGTGTCATGGCTACCGGAATATTTTCCATCTCCTGACACGCTTGCGTTTATCCTGATGGCTGTAAATTCGCTGCTGGTCATTATCATACTGACCGCCAGATTTGCTAAGAACCTGCGTACACAACTGACCCCGCTTTTTGAAGCAACTGCGGAGGTTTCAAAGCAAAACCTTGATTTTGAAGTAGGACACGCCAAAATCAAAGAGTTTGAAGATGTCCTTGCATCTTTTTCAGATATGAAAGATAATCTGAAAATTTCGTTAGAACGGCAATGGAAAACCGAACAGACACAGAAAGAGCAAATCGCCGCGCTTGCCCATGATTTGAAAACGCCTCTGACGGTTATTCAAGGAAATGCTGATTTACTCACAGAAACAAATCTTGATGATGAGCAACGATTATACGCTGGTTACGTCGTGGAAAGCTCCGGCCAGATGCAGTCATATATTCAAACCCTGATTGATATATCACGGGCGGCGGTTGGTTATCAGCTCCATATTGAAAGTATAGACTTGCCAGCGTTCATGCAGCACTTGTTCGGTTATATGGAATCACTATGCCAGACAAAAGAAATCCGGCTGCAAATGAATACTGTTTCACTCCCTCAAATGCTGAAATTTGATAGGGTGCTGATAGAACGTGCTATTATGAATGTTATCAGTAATGGGCTGGACTACTCCCCGCAAGGCGGAACGCTTTATGTGGATGTTCAGAGTAACAACGGTTTCGTGGAAATTTCAGTCACAGACGAGGGAACGGGGTTTTCTAAAGAGGCATTATGCCACGCACAGGAACGGTTCTATATGGGCGATCAAAGCCGCAATTCAAAGTTACACTTTGGTATGGGTCTATATATTACAAATTCGATTATGGAACAACATAATGGTCAGCTTATTTTAGAAAATTCAAAAGAAACCGGCGGCGCAAAGGTTACTATGAAACTTCCTTGCTGATTTTCCGATAGTGTAATGGACGTCTTTTATGTCCGTCCATTTTTCAAATCTTTATGGAATCTTCAAAAATTCCTCTTATCATGTATCTAAAGAAAAAACATCTGCCCAGCGGCAGAAAAGAAAAAAACCGCTGCTGGGCAGACCCATTTTCACGCTTAATTTATATTCACTGGTGGCGGTTTTGAGAAATCAAGGCCGCTGCTTTCTTTCTGTCATTCCCAGCAGTTAAAGGCATGGCGGCCCACGGGAGGACGCCGCCATGCTGTTTTACTATCATTATAATCTAATCCACTTCTACCGCTTAAAAAAAGCCTTGCCCCGCCACGGGAATATTCCGGCTATGAGTATGAACTATACCATGTAAGAAAACAACAAAACGCTTCAAATCGTCGCCCGGTAGGTTTACGACCTGCCGGGCGATTTTTGTCGATTTTCGCGGATTGTCATTTCCGGCAAAAAATCAGATGGAAAAGGAGGCGGTCAGCAGACCAGGGCCAGCATAGGCCCCTGACAACGGACAGGATCATCCTGCTCACTCCCCACGGAAAGGGGGTGAGAAGATGAAAGTTACCCCTGATGATTACGGGAGGCGCTGCCAGTTTGACCATTTTTGCAAGCTGGTACTGTACCATGAAGCCGTTGACTACTTCCGGGAAAGGAAGCGTCAGCGTGGCTGGGAAACATCCTTTGAAACGCTGCCGCTTTCGGAACTGGACACGCTATGCACGATAGATCAGTACCCCAGCGACAGTTTTATATTTCCGGCCTATGGCTGTGAGCTTCAGATCAGCGACGGGCTGGTGGCCGCTGCCTTTGCCAGCTTGCCCCAGCCGGGACAAAGCATCTTGATACTGCATTGTGTCCTGGAACTGACGGACGGCGAGATCGGCGCGGTGGTGGGAATGTCCCGCAGCGCCGTCCAGCGGCACAGGACTAAGACGCTGGAAACCATGAGAACAAGACTGACGGGAGGTATTGCAGAATGAAGCAAGCCAGATATAAGGAGCCTTTGCCCCTTGCAGTGATCGAGGCGGCCCGCGCCGGTGACGCCGGGGCCGTGGAACAGGTAGGTCTTGCAGTATTACAACGGTTACATAAACAAGCTCTGTACCCGGACGCTCTATGACGATTGCGGCCAGCTCCATGTATGCGTAGACGAGTACATGAAGCACCGCCTTGAAAACAAACTCATTTATGCGATTGTCTGTAACAGCAGATAGCAAAGCGCCGGGCCTTGTCCTTAAAGTGCTTGCGGGTCTTGAAATTGATGGTATGCCCTAAATACTCTCGTTTTTTTAAAATGTTCACGATGGTAGATGATCCCCATCCATAGGGGTCTTTGACCGGCTTTGAACGGTTCACACCCTCGTTGAAGCGGGCAAGGTGTACGACAGGAATTTCAATCCGGTCTGTGGATAATTTGCAGGCGATCTGGTAAGGCCCATATCACTCCAGCGTGAGGGAGAATATACGGCGTACCACTTCGGCAGCTTCCTCATCTACCAGCCAATGCTCCCGTTTTTCGTCCCATAAGTAGCCGTAAATCACAGTGCCGGTCAGGTGCTTGCCACTCATGCCTTTTGACTTAAACACAAAGCGGATTTTCCGGCTGGTATCACGGGCGTAAAATTCATTCATAATGTTGCGGAACGGGGTAAAATCGTCATCGCCTTTCAGACTGTCCACACCGTCGTTGATGGCAATCAGACGAACGCCTCGCTGCCGCAAAACCTCCATAACTTGACCGACCTTCAGATAGTCGCGTCCTAACCGGCTCATGTCCTTGATGACGATTGCCTCTACACGCCCTGCCTCCACTTCCTCCATTATCGCCAAAAATCCGGGGCGGGCAAAACGGGTGCCTGAGATACCATCATCGGTAAAGTGCGTAGGGTTGGGCAGCCCATTCCGGCGGGCAAAATCCTCTAACATCTGTTTTTGGTTGGATATGGAGTTGCTCTCGCCCTGTAACTCATCGTCCCGGCTCAGGTGCTCGTACAGTGGGGTAATTTTTTCATTTCTCATGGCTGTACCTCCTGAAACAAAAATGCTCTAAGTGATTGCTTCACTAACCATGACAAAATCATGATTAAGAAGTCACTTAGAGCATATATCACCCGATTTCATGATATCATTTCTAATACAGATTTTACCGTATTTTTCAGATTCAGTCCGTCTTTTAATCCCAACCGATAGAAAAACTCTTCTGTATCTGCTCCACTGCTGAAAATTGCATTACAGTATTCCGTAATCACTTCTTCCTGTTCTGGGGATAACATTTCCAGTAATTTCTGGTATTTCTTATCAATCTCACTTACTGGCTCTTTATCCTGCTTTAACTTCCATTCTGAATATGCTTTCCCCATATGCTCTGTAATTGTCAGATTCACAAATTCCTGCACTTCCTCTGGTATGGTACTCGTAGATTCCTGTTTATCTTTCTTTTTATCATTTGATTTTTCAAGTGTCGTGTCATCAATATAACGAATGATTTCTCGAATATTTGACTTCATCGACTGCAGATATCCTTTCATCAGCACAGCTACTTTTCTAGGCATACGCTTTAGAAACACCAAGAATTGCACACACATCATCCATATCCATATACATTTTTTCCTGCACTATACTCATATCGCTTTATCCTCCTTCAAATATTGCTCAACATGTTCCAGACCATAGATCTTGTCCTCTACATAGCGGGTTGGCACCCGTCCGAGAATAACATAATAGTTCTTGCTTTCCAGATCGGCATTCATTCTTTCCACCACCCGGTAAGCAAACGAAACTGATAATCCAAAGAGTTCTGCAATGTCTTCTACTGATAAATACATTTTTCTCTTACGCATGAAACCATTCCTTTCCCTCTTCCTGTGGAATCTCACAAGTATCTTCTACTCCGTAGAAACGCTTCACAAAATACTTTGTCGGAACTTTTCCTCTAAGCGTCAAATATCCCTGTTCTTCCAGCTCCTTATTCAGATTGCCAATGATCTCATAAGCCGATGTCTGTTTTACCTCCAGAAGTTCACATATATCGGCTGCCTTTAAAAATAATTTGTTCTGCATAATCAGTACCTCCTGTATTTTGAATATTTATCTCTTCATATTACTCTGTACTGGCAGATGTAAAATCGGACATCATTTTCCGAAATTTAGCAAATTATTTTAATTTTACAGTTTCCATATGTGTTATCGCTGAATCATGGAGTTAATATCATTGAAAAAGGGTATAAAAAAACAGTCTGCCCTGACGGAAAATATTTCCATCAAAACAAACTGTTCTTCATATTCACACTAATTATATTTTCTGAGCATAGTTACTTTTGCGAAAATCTCAGATAACTCCGGAAAGAAAACAAAGAAAAAAAAGATTTTTTAACTCCATTTGCACTCCACCGGAACATCCAGACAGCCCGCAAAACCTTTATTTAAAGGGCACTGAAAAACTTCCATTTTTTCTTAAGTGGAAGTTTTTCAGTGCCCTTTGTTTATAAGGGATTTCAGAAAATTTTTTGTCCGTTATCACTCTTCATTATCCTGTTTTTTGCAATTTCCGTTATCCACCTCTCTTGCCCCTCGACACTCTATTTATGCCCCGAAAAGCACGAAAAAAAGAGCCTTGAACCTACTATGTAGTTCCAAAACTCTTTCTTTTATAGACTATTTCTTTTTACAAAAAACTGAATAATCGGGAGTGGTGATTAACACATTTATTATTCAAACTCCTTGCAATTATAACATAATTGTTAAATATTTCTTGTTTTTTTACGGATTTATTTCTTCATAATATCCAAATTCCACACCTTATTTACAGTTTTACCATAAACAGGTATCATACAGGTATCACGAATATACTATCCTTGTTTCATATCAACATCTGACACCTTAGAATAAAAATTGTTAATGTAATTATTGATTATCGGTGTATCTATCGCTATCTGTTTTTCTACATCAGTAAAAGTCATCTCATTCCCAACTATTCCATTTTCTTCAAGGAGTAATGCCCAATCTAATATTTTATTTCTAACAGTACTCATAATTCTATATAACTCACTTTTTGAAACAAAAAACGCATATTTTGTTGGCATAAAATCTGTACTATTATTAAAAAATTCTGTCATTGCCCCATTTACCGAAAAAGCGACTCTATCTTCGCTAGAATTGTATACATCTAAAAGAGAAGATATTGAGTTTGGAATGGGCATTCTTGAAGCTATATCTGCCACTTTTGCAGGTAATATCATTGGAATCCAACCATGATATGGATTCCATGCTTTTATTTCTCCTATAATATTTCGATATTCTGGAATCTCCTTTTTATAGCCATTTTGCTCTTGATTAAGCCATTCTTCAAATTCTTTTAATTTTAATTTTTTAGCAACAAGATATGCTTTTCGTATCAATGATTCAATAGAGATTTTTTCATCTAATGCTTCTCTTTGAAGTTCAATGACTATACCACCCATATATGCCTCCTACACTCTACTCAAAAGAGTAACAATACCAGAAGCAATTAAACTACCTGCCACACCTATGGACAAGTTTTTAATATCATTTAGCAAAGCCTTTATTCTACTGGGATTTTCTTCCTTTTGCACCAAATCCTCTATTTCATCGATTTTATTTCGCATTTCCAAAGCATTTTCTCCATACTCATCATCAAAAAAAGAATCATATTTTTTTATCTTTTGAATGATTTCAGCCACTTCAGCATAATCAAACCCTTGATTAACTGATTGAGATTGTGAAGAATTAACCGTACCTTGTTGAATTTGTACACCGGTAACTTCTCCATAAAAATTATTGGTATTATTCGTAATTCTTTGATTTTCTTTCATTTGAATCTCCTTCTCCTTAAAATACTCAATTCCATCTATAGTCAATATAACCTGCACCTCGCCAGAAATAAATACTGTACTATTACTGCTAATACAATTATGTAGTTTCAAATCATCCATTATATTTCCAACATTAAATTCAATGTTTGGAATTTCACTAAACATATCTAATGTACAAGTGACAATATCACTCCCATTTTCTTCTCTTTTTTCCAATACTATTTTCAAAAATTTCTCACTATCTTTACGCAATCCTACGCCTTCCCTCACTATCGTCCTCTTTTTCATTTCTTGTTCTAATTCTCTCTGTAATTTTTTAATACCATTTTTATTCAGCTTTACTGATATAGACATTATGAAAACACCATTTAACCTTTCTGATCCTATTTCTACATGGTGCTAGCACCATGTAATTATATCCACCAAGGAAATGTGCAATCGCTCCTGTTACGCAACCAAAATCCAATTTGAACGGTAAAGGTATAAAGTATCGCCCATATCATTTCGGCACTTCCAAGCCCTTATAAAACAAGCGTTTCAAACCCTCTAAAGCGTAACAACAAAGTCTACGCGATTTGATAAAGGAACGCCGGGACAGGCGTTACCTGCCCCTATGCTTCTCTTTCCTTTTCTGCTGTTTCATTTCAAACTGCAGCTGTTTTTCTGCTTCCCGTTGCTCCCGGCTCACAGCCTTGCGTTCAGTTTTTAACTGCTCCTGCTGTAATTTCAAAGCCTGTTGCGATTTTGTGCCTATGCCGGTGTTCTGCACCTGTTTCCGCACTTCCCGCTGTACCCGTTTCGGATTGCGACCAGCTTCTTTTACATCAGTTGCCACAGCCGGACTAAATTTCAGCCGATAGTAATTTTTCAGAACAAAATCATATATCTCACAGTCCTTTGGCTCTGCTCCAAATGTGACCTTGCACACAGATAATTTTCTCTCCGATATTCGTTCAAACACGCCTATCCAGAATGGTTCTTCAAAAAATACTGTCAGTCTGCCCGATACTTTGTCCATGACAATTCCTCCTTGATGCCTTGCGGCTGTCGCGGTATTCGTCAAATACTCCTGCAAGCAGGGCATTTTCCTCATTACTCGCGCAAATTGTAATGCACAAAGAATGGACGACCCAAGGAGGGAGGGCTACTTACACCAGAATGGTGCGGCGGGACTACCTACCCGCTCTATAAGAGATTTTACCTCTTACGTTGTGTTTTTATCTCTGTTTCTTGATTCTACCACAGTATTGGAGATTTTGCCACAACGATATAGGGCACAGCCGCCGCCATGCCCTACATTCCTACCGTTCCAACGCTCTCTCGATTTTCTGCTTCTGTCCTTTCAAATCATTCTGTTTTTTATATAAGCTATCCCTCTCTTTACAAAGCGATTTCATGCGCTCTAACTGCGCCCCCACTCCTTCCCGGCAATCTGGCTCTATCCACTTGTATTCCCCTGTCAGACTGCGTATCTCATTGTTGTTTGATTTTATCTGCTCCGACACGCATATCCAGTCAATCAAATTGCGGACTTTCCTATCCGTTTCATACAAATCCGTTTCGGAAAGAACCTTTGCACACAGGCGAACCATAACTTTTTTCTCCATATCTGTCACTGTACCACTCCCCCTATCTGCTCATTTCAAATGCACGTTTCGGGCGCATATTTGCCTTTTCTGCCCGCTCCAGATCCTTAGACTGCTCTACTACCGACTGAACCTGTTCCTTACCAAAATAACGCTCTAAACGCTCCAAATCTGCCGCTTTTTCCTCCAATCGGTCAATCTTGTTTCTCTGCTCCATGACCTTATCCGTTAAACGATTGATCTGTTCTTGCTGTCCGGCTGTTTTCGCTGTCAGCTTCTTCACTTGCTCCGCAAGCTGGACACATTTAATCGTCAGTGCTTTTACCACTTCTTTCAGTCTTTCCACCAGCGGCAGAACCTTTTTGTCTTTATAATTCTTTGCGCTCGTCAATGTCCCCGGCTCCGGCAACTGCCATTTCTCGTCCTCGTCATAGGCATGTATGTTCCGTTCCATAACCGCCTTAGACTGAACCATTTTCTCAATCTCCTGTTGCAATTTTTCTGCTGTTTTTCCAGCTTCTCATTATCAGATAACAGCTTTTCTTTATCCTCTGCCAACGCTTCCGCCTGTTCTTTCAGCAAATCACTTGTTTCCGAAAGCTCCGATACTTCTTGCCGGATTGCTTCGCCCTCCTGTCGTATCTGCTCCGTTTTCTGCTCCGCTTTCAACTGCTGAACTTGAATATCTGATAATATTTCTTTTCCGTCAGAAATAGATTGATCCAATTCTGCGATTTCTTTTGCCTTCTCTTTTTTCTCAAAATCCAAAACGGATAAATGCTTCTCATGCGTTTCTTTCTTCTCCCACTCAATTCCATATTCCCGCATGACAGCGGCAAGTTGCTCTTTTTCATAAGCCACCCACTGATTTAATTCTGTTTCCCGTCTTGTGCCACCCTTAAATCCAAGAGCCGCCAACGCCTGCTTCAAAGATACTCTTGTATCAAGCCCCCTCTTGCTTCCTGTCGTATAGGGGACAAAATCAATGTGCAAATGCGGTGTGGCTTCATCCATGTGGAGATAAGCACTGAATACTTTTAACGTAGGATTGCGTTGCTGGAAGTCCTGCATATATTCATTGAGAACTTTTCCCGCAAGCTGTCCATTCTCTATTTTTGCTCCCATATTGTCCTTATCCCCAATTTGCAGAATAATTTCATGGAATGGCTTTTCCTGCTTGCCTGAACGGATTTTCTCATAATAATCGTCAATCCGGCGGTCACTTCTGGTTTGCTTCTCATTGTACCGGGCGAGTGCTTCATCAAATAATTCGTGATATACGTCCTTAACATTTTCATTGCAATATTCCACGTTTAGATAACTTCGCTCCGGGTCAGTATTTTTTGCATGGAATTTTCTGCTGTTATGATTGACAGAGCCTTTTCCTGTCATAAAACTAATTGTTCGCTTCAATCAATATCCTTTCTCCCTGTCCGGGTAATCAACGCCGGATACGGCGCATAGCCTTTGTTACTTTCTGCGAAAGTAACGCAAAATCACTTTTGACAGGCTTCGCTCTATCAAAAGCTGCCTTTGCGCTCTGCCGAGAGCTTTTCCGTCCTACGGACGGGGTGGCTGTTCCAGCCGCTTTGCTTCCACCGCCACAGCTTTTCGGATAGCCGAAAGTACATTTTCTATCGTATATTCGTCCCATCCGGCAAGCCATATCAGCATCCGCATTTCTGCCTCAATCAATTCTATATCTCCGAATATTTCATTGAGTTCGGCAATCCTCCGGGCTTCACTCTCGTAAAAATATTTGTTCACATTCCGGGTTCCCCATTCTGGCTGTCGTATCATAATCGCCCTCCTTTTCAAGACCGCAACAATGCAAGGTCTATATCTTTTGCAACCTTACAGACACAAGCCCGTAAATTCCATATGCTCTGCATTGTTGCGCTGTTGCCTTACTCCGGTCTGATTTTATCCAACTCCCAATACCACGAATTGTTTATCCGCTTTGCTCTGATACTCAATTCTTTTTTCGCATTTTCAAGCGTCCGTCTGGATATACCCTGTTCCTCTGCAAGATTGAAAATCTCATTGCTCTGCATGGCATTGTTTGTTTCTGCCACTTCCCTGAGCAGACGCTTCGCCTATTCCAGCTTATTCGCTTTCGGAGCGATACCGCCCAACACTTCATCAGCGGTAATCTCATAATCTCCGAGCCAGTGAAAACCGTCCTCCGACAACTCAAAGGCTTTCGGGTGCCCAAACGCCGCCAGATTGTTTTTTATCTGGACTACCGCCCTTATATTCGCTTCGCCCACCACTCTGCCGACCAGCAGGACGCTCCTTGCCACCGCAAAGAAATCAATGGAACCCATGCCCCGATATGCTGCCTTATTTCCTGCCGCTTTATTCATGTGTCCGACAAGCACAATGGCGCATTGGTATTTCTCCGCCAGAGCCGCCAGCTTCTTTGTCATATCCCTCGCTTCATTTGCCCGGTTCATATCCATACCTCCGCCCAGATACGCCTGTATCGGGTCTAAAATCAGCAGTTTCGCTTTCGTCCTTATAACCGCTTCTTCCAGACGTTCATCTATCACAGAAAGTGATTTTATACTTTCGTCAATGACGGAAATATTTTCGCATTCTGCGCCTGCCGCTTCCAGACGGGGCTTGACCGTATCCGCAAGCCCGTCCTCCGCACTCTGGTAAATCACATTCAATGGCTCTGTCAGCTTCATTTCGCTGTCCAGACCTTCGCCTTTTGACAGCTTCGCCGCTATGTTCAGCACAAGCGTTGTCTTACCGTCCCCCGGATCGCCTTGCACAATCGTCAGCTTTCCATAAGGGATAAACGGAAACCACAGCCACGCCACCTCCTGCGACTGTATCTCCGACATTTTAATCATCTGTAATTCTGTTCTCATTTCTGCCATAATGTCCTCCGTTTTTGAAAAATCTCATTGCCGCCGGAAGAAACCTCTGCTATACTTGAATTGTGATTGTTGATAACAGAGGTTTTCCAGTTATCACAGCCCTAACAGTTGCCGCTGTCGGGGCTTTTTTCTTCGTCTTGCCACAGATACCTTGCACCATCCAACATCCAGAGAATTGCTTTCAGCATATCTTCATAGGCTTCCTGCAACTCTCTGATTTCTTCGGAAGTAATCTCCGGCTCTTTGCTATCAATTTGTTCTGCCAACTCCACCAGACGATTTTCCATTTGCTGTAATCGTTCTACAATCTGATAGACTGTTTCTTTCTTGCCTACCACGCACACTCGGTTATAAATGCAGGAACGGACAAAATAATCTTTTTTCTTCATACCGCTTGCGAAAATCTTTGCTTCGATTTCTTCCCGTTCTCTGGGAGAGATACGAAAACTGATTGTTGGATATTTGTGTGTACCGCTCATTCCTCTGCGCCCTCCTTAAATTCCTCGTTCAGCAATTTTGCCATTTGTGTCTGTTCCGTCGGGAACATATGAGCATAGCGATAAGTAATATCCACGCTTTCATGCCCCACCCTGTTTCCGATTGATACCGCCGAAAATCCCATGCTGATAAGCAGCGATACATGAGAATGTCTCAAATCATGGATTCTAATGCGTTTCACTCCCGCTTTTTCCGCCCCTCTTGTCATTTCATAGTGCAGAAAGCTTTTTGTCAGATAAAAGATACGGTCAGTGGGAAGAATCCCGTACAATCTGCCGATATAATCTTTCAGTTCTTCACATAAGAAATCCGGCATACTTACATTTCGTTTGCTTTTCGGAGTCTTTGGGTCTGTAATTACATCTTTACCCTCCAATCGCTGATAAGATTTTGTTACCTGAATGACTTTGTTATCAAAATCAATATCCTGCGGCGTGAGAGCTAACAGTTCGCCCACCCGTAATCCGCACCAATACAGTATCTGAAACGCATGATAGGAATATGGTTTGTCCTTTACCGCTTCAATGAATTTCAGATATTCCTCTTTTGTCCAGAACAGCATTTCCTCCGCTTTTCCCTTTCCCAGCGGCACCGCCTTTACAACAGGATTGCTTTTCAGTTCATAGAACCGTACCGCATGATTAAACAGTGCGCTCAATTCTGATTGCAGAGTTTTCAAATAAGTCGGAGCATAGGGCTTTCCTTTTTCATCACGATAGGAAATCTGTTCATTCTGCCACTGGATAATATCTTTCGGACGAATATCACGCATTTTCTTATCCTTGAAATAGGGCAGTAGCTTTGTCCTCAAGATATGCTCTTTCGTCAGCCAGGTATTGTGTTTCAGTTTCGGCTTCATATCTCTTGTGTATGCCTGAACAAATTCCTCAAAAGTCATATCCAAGTCAGCCGCTTCTTTCATACGGAAATGCCGTTCCCACTCTGTTGCTTCCCGTTTGGTCTTAAATCCCCTCTTAACTTTCCGGCAATTCTTACCAGTCCAGTCATAATAGTGAAAGGACACATACCATGTTCCCCGCTGTTCGTCTTTGTACGTCGCCATAATCTCACTCCTTTCCTAATTCGCCTGTGCCATGCCGTAAAATTTTTCTTCATAGTATTTTCTGCTCACTCGTCCGGCGATTGTGATAAAACCTTTTGCTTCCAGTTCTTCGTTCATCTGCCGCACCAGCTTATAAGCAAATGGTTTGGAAATGCCTAAGTCCTGCGCCACTTCTCCGGCTGTTACAAATAAATCATTTTTCAAATACACGTCCTCCTTTTGAATTTTTAACTTTTTTGTTAAGTTCTGCATTTTCAGTATACTTAACATTTCTGCTATTGTCAATAGCTTTTTTGTTAAGTTTATCTTTTTTATTAAATTTAGCATTTCTGATAAGTTTTTGTTGCCGTATTATTTTAGGTATGCTACAATGTAGGAAACGGGATAACTATTTTCACAGGAGGGCTTTATGGAATACACGATACGAGAAATGACGGTAATGGAATATCCTCTATTGAATGAATTTCTATACGAAGCTATTTTTATTCCAGACGGTATAAAGCCGCCACCGAAAAATATTATCGCTTCTCCCGAATTACAAATTTATGTTGACCGCTTCGGGGCATCAAAAGCTGATTTCGCATTAGTCGCAGAAGTTGAACAAAAAATCGTTGGTGCTGTCTGGGTACGCATTATACACGATTACGGACATATTGATGATGAAACGCCCTCTCTTGCCATCTCTCTATACAAAGAATACCGGGGACAGGGGATAGGAACCGATATGATGAAAGAAATGCTATCTTTGTTGAAAACACATGGTTATAAACGTGTTTCACTTTCTGTTCAAAAGGCTAATTATGCGGCTGAAATGTATCGAAAAATCGGTTTTGATATTGTACGGGAAAACGAAGAAGAATGGATTATGGTGTGTAATTTGTAAAGTTTAAGGAAAGGACACAAAATTATGATACTGGGAGAGCGAATTAAGAGAATCCGCACATTTCGGGGATTAACACAACGAGAACTAGGATTGAAGCTGGGATATGAGGAGCGCAACGCTGATGTTCGTGTGGCACAATATGAATCCGGCTATCGTGTTCCCAAAAAAGATACTCTCATGGAAATTGCCAGGATTTTGAATATCAACTATATCAATTTTATTATAGAAGCCCCCGGCTGCGCTGAGGACATTATGCAGACTTTTTTCTGGCTTGACGAGGACAACCGCAATACCTTTCATCTGTTTCAGCTTGTCCGCAATCCCGGCAAGTGCAACGTTTCTGATGATAAGTCTGTTCGCTATAATGATAGTGACGAATGGCCTGCTCATGCTCCTGTCGCTATGTGGATTGATTACGGTCTTGTAAATGAATTTCTACGTGAATGGTGTCTGCGAAAAGAACAGCTAAAAAGCGGAGAAATTTCAGAGGACGAATATTTTGAATGGAAAATCAACTGGCCTACTTCCAGCAGTAGCGTTGATGAAAAGGGAAATGACAAGAAAAATAACAGTTATCAGTGGAGAATTCAATAATGGATAAATTACAATATGACAGTTTTTATAAATTTATCATTTCAGTTGGTATTGTTTTAATTGTTGCGCCATTATTTTGCTTGCATTATTTAGTTTCTGGTTCATATGATATTATCATGACACAAGAAGAAGCAAACAATTTATCAGAAATTTCTTCTGACTTTTTAAGTATCAAAATACAATACGTTCAAAATATATTTAAATACTTACCCATCATTTGTATTGTGTTTATTATTATTGGTGTAATTTTTACTTTCTGGGGATGTTTAAAATGGCTTCAAATACAAAAAACTTTAGATCAAATAACTAAATTGGATTTAGAAGAAAAAGAATTGCATATTCAAAGTATGTCTGCTCAAGAAATTGCTGAAAAGGTCATAAATGAAGACATTGAGAACCATGAAAACTCAAACTCTGATTCTCAAATAACCCCTTCTAATTCAACAGCTTCCTTTCGAATCAGAAAAGCTTTTGAAATAGAAGATGCCTGCTATAGTTATCTGAAGAATAAACTCAAACGCAAGTATAATGTCCATCAAAATGTCAAAGTTGGTAATTGCGATTATGATATTATTGCATCTTCAAAATATAATAACATTGATTTATTATATGAAATCAAATACTGGAATAATCCTGTTTCAAAGGCTACACTTGCCCGACTAGTTAATCAAATTGAAAAGCGTGGTATTTCATACGAAAATACTGCTCACAGAAATTTTCGTTTTATTATCTTAATTATATCTCAAGAAGATTATTTTTCAGAGACTACGGATTATTTAAACAACCTAATTTCGCATAAAAATCTATCGTTTATCTCTATTGAGTCTATGAAAGAAGAACAACTATTCTCTGAATAGGTATCAAAAAGGTATCACAACACATACTAAGAGCCGGAAAGTCCGCTGTTTATGCGACTTCCCGGCTCCCTGTTTACTATTCAAACTCAATCGTTGCAGGGGGTTTTCCGGTACAGTCGTACAATACGCGGTTTACATTTTTTACTTCATTCACAATACGGCTGGTGGTTTTTCCGATGATCTCCCAGGGAATTTCGGCGAATTCAGCGGTCATGAAATCGGTAGTAGTAACCGCACGCAGGGCAACTGCATAATCATAAGTACGTTCGTCCCCCATAACGCCTACAGAGCGCATATTTGTGAGGGCTGCAAAGTACTGATTCACTTTTTTGTCCCAACCTGCATTAGCGATTTCCTCACGCCAGATCGCATCCGCATCCTGAACCATTTTAACTTTCTCAGGTGTAATATCACCAATGATACGGATGCCAAGTCCTGGTCCCGGGAATGGCTGACGATAAACCAAATAGTCCGGAATGCCAAGCTCAAGACCTGCCTTACGAACCTCATCTTTAAACAGGTTTCTTAACGGCTCGATAATTTCTTTAAAATCTACGCAGTCCGGAAGTCCGCCTACATTGTGGTGGGATTTGATCACTGTGGATTCTCCTCCTACACCACTTTCCACAACGTCTGGATAAATCGTTCCCTGTACCAGGAAATCTACAGCACCGATCTTCTTTGCCTCTTCTTCAAAAACACGGATGAACTCCTCACCGATGATCTTTCTCTTTCTTTCCGGCTCTTCTACGCCTTTCAGCTTTTCGTAAAATCGTTCCTGTGCATTTACACGAATAAAGTTCAGATTATATGGCCCTTCCGGTCCGAACACAGCTTCTACTTCATCGCCTTCATTTTTGCGGAGCAGACCGTGGTCTACAAAAACACAAGTAAGCTGATTGCCTACTGCTTTTGATAAAAGGACTGCTGCCACAGACGAATCCACACCACCTGACAAAGCACAGAGAACCTTGCCGTTTCCTACTTTTTCACGAATATTTTTAATGGATTCTTCTACAAAGGAATCAATTTTCCAGTCTCCGGAACAACCACAGATGTTGTATACAAAATTGGACAGCATCTTACGTCCTTCTTTTGTATGAAGCACTTCCGGGTGGAACTGTAATGCATACAGGCCTTTCTCCACATTCTGTACTGCTGCCACAGGACAGTCATTGGTCCATCCACAGATTTCAAAACCTGGTGCCTGTTTTGAAATGTAGTCATTATGGCTCATCCAACAGATGGTTTTGGGTGAAACATCTGTAAACAATCTGGAGGCCGTATCAACATTTACTTCAATTTTTCCGTATTCACGAACTGGTGCTTTTTCAACCTTGCCGCCTAACAGGTGCATCATAAGCTGTGCACCGTAACAGATTCCAAGAACCGGTACACCCAGTTCAAAGATTTCTTTTGTATAAGTAGGGGCATCCGCCGTATAGCAGCTGTTAGGACCGCCAGTAAAGATAATCCCCTTTGGCTGCATTGCTTTAATCTTCTCAATATCTGTCTTGTAAGAATAAATCTCACAGTATACGTTACATTCTCTGACACGACGTGCGATCAGCTGATTATACTGTCCACCGAAATCAAGTACAACGACTGTCTCTCTGTTCATTGGTTTCCTCCTATGGTCCATATTGGGGACTTATTGGCTTTTACCGAAACCTTTTCTGTCCTCGAAGCTTTATCCGTGTCATATTATAAAAGAGTATAGAGCGTTTTACAATATCTAAAATTCAATGAGAAGCCTAAAATTTATAAGTTTTTTAGAATTTTCTCATTGTTTTTTCAACGATTCCTCACAGTTCCATCACAATTTACAGGTATATTAATAAGCAAATAAAGCGAAAGCTTTTTCATCATATAGATAAACTTTTTCTTTTTCATACTCGCCGGGCCATGTGGTCCGGCCCTCCTTCTTTTATAGGAAAAATATCCTCAGCTTCTATATGCTTTTGTCTTTCTTCTTGCAAAGATCAGCAGGATCCCGGCCACAGCCCCAGTGAACAGGCATCCTGCATCATCACCATAATGATGGTAAAACGCTGCTTCTGGCCTCCGGATAAAGCTTTGTACCTTTTTCCAAGGCAGGGGCCGAATTCAAAATATTCAATAAGCTCCTGCAATTTCTAATTCTTCCTGATGCTGGTATGAAGGACTGTCTCCATAATGTGTTTCACAGACATAGTATTTACATATTCCTTAAATTGAAGATGGACTGCCATCTCCTCAGGCTTAAGCTCTGTGGTAATGCTTCCCCTGTACTTTACAAGCCCAAACAACGCTTTTACCAGAGTAGTCTTTCCTGCTCCATTGGAGCCAATGATACCGATCCGCTCTCCTTCTTCAAAAACCACTGGCCTTTCGATGGACAATACAGGCTTTTCCTGATGGTCAGCTTCAGATACAGCACATTGTTTACAATATCCCGCATCTCAATAAGCTTGCCCTTCACTTGGGGAAGATAGGTTTTTACATCTGCATATTTCCCCATTTCATCGATCATACCGTCAATCAGAAGCATAGCTGCTGCCACTGGTGTTTTCAGCTGATGGGAAGAGGCACGCATAAAAACCTCCTGCCGTTTATTTTCTTTTTCCAGGCTTCTGTTGGCAGACTCTAGGGCACGACAATTTTCCCCAAGCCTTGCATACAGCTGATTCAGCGATGTTCCCAGTTCGCCGATCTCATCCTTTCTCTGTACATCAAAGGGCGCAAGTTCTCTGTCGCCTGTGTTCTTGATCTGGGATGCATATCTGGAAAGCCGGATGATCGGAGCAACGATCTTTCCCGAAAAATACTGGGAAGCCAGTAAAACCACCAGAAATATCACTGCCACGATCATGGGTACACTATTAAGGACCACTCCGCTCATATCCTGCATCTGTGGCATGATCAGAGACACCAGGGTAAGGATCTGGCAGTCCTCCTCATCTCCAAGCGCAATATATTTTCCTCATCCTTAGCAGCAGCTTCATAAACTGTCAGATTATCTGAAACCGTATGCACCTTCAGATTTAGATAAGTAAGCTTACGTGCCAGCTGATCCACACTCCACTGAACCTGTAGTGGATATTCCTTTGTATCCTGCCGCTTTGGAAATAACTTTTCCGTGAGCATATCCAGATCAAAAGTATTCTCATCTATATCTTCTATTTTTCCGGATCTTTCAGGTATTTTTTTACTTTATTTAATTCCCTGATCAGTTCCAGATCCTTGGTTTCTACCTGCAAATGGATTCCCTTTCCTTCTAAGAGGACCTGATTTTTATCCTCCGGCAAGATAAGGCTTACCGTATTCATCGGATTGTCCACCTGAAGGTTCTCATAGCTTCGACTCTTCATAAAATCCTGGGAAAGCTTTGTAACAGATGCCAGATTACTGTCATTTTTATAAGACACGTAAAGAGAAGGAAGCATATAAACAAAATAGAGGAGCAGCAAACCGGCAAGGATCCCTGCCATCACAATACTGTACAGAAAGGTCTTTTTTGACAGCTTCATAAGATATCTTCATCTCCCTTCCTGAAGCGGTAGCCCATACCGATCACTGTCCGGATGCAGTTCACAGGCAAATTACAAATACAGTTAGCAGTTGTGGGTACGCCACAGGCGCATAGCAGTTGGTTTTCATATATGTAACCGCTAAGATTTTAGACCAGCATGGTCAAACGCATCACGCCAAGCAAAAGCAGATGGGCAGGATAAAAAATATAGAAAAACCACCTGGAAAATTCACTGCCGGAGGAACCCTTCTTTCCATTATAAAGATACACAATCACAAGGCCTGCCAGCAGAACTGCGCTGCACTCCCAAAAGGCATATAATATACGGATTCCCACAGTCCCGGCTGCTTCCATATAGCCTTCTTCAAACAATACCAATGACACAATGAAGAAATCCCTCATCCGTTTTTTCTGATTCATACGTGCATTCCGAAAAAGGATCACCATAAGCGGTGCTGACATTCCCCAATCGCAAAAGGCAGTAAGGAAGATAAGAACTGCAGCCGGAAGCACATGTCTTTCATCCAGACATACCAGTATGAGAAAACATATAAATAATGTAAGGATCATATTTCCCCGCACAAGTCTCCAGCTCTGCCCCTCTCCAAATGCGATCTGAAAAGGGATCTGGGAGAGCAGCGCAAAGAGCAGCAGCCTTTGTCCATACTGTTTTCTGGAATGAGTGTAATAATAGCCTTCCACCAGAAAATAGCACATTACAGGTGCTGTAAAATATCCCAGGTTACGAAGCATCAGAAAAGCTACAGTGCCTTCCTTTAAAAATATACTGGCAATATGATTCAGTGCCATTAAAATCACTGCAATATATTTGATCTGATCCCGGTTCAGCACCTTTCCCTTTGTCCGCCTGATTTCTTCCATACGCTAAATCTAAACTCCTTTTATGATACACGCCCCCGAACAGCTGTGAACCCACCATACGCATTATTCCTTAATAAAAAGTAATATTCAGCTTTGAATACAATGGCGACGGCATATAATTTTTCAAATACAGATTCGTACTAACATACGTACTGTCCGGCCTCTTGTAATATCTTGGTCTGTTCTTTGTATGATAAACTACATCTAAACATACAATATTTTTCAGTGAAACATTGGATCCGTTTTTATATTTTTTTAACACATTTCTGCCGTTCTTAGTATACTCGGCGATTATGCAATCCACTTTATAACCTTTTGCAGGAGTAGCCTTAACCTTTATCTTTTGCGATTTGAAACGCATAACAGAAACAGCTGAAAATCCTTTGAAATAAGAATCATACTCTCTGGATCCCATCTTAAAGGCTTTGAACTTTCTTTTCATATTCTTAAAGGTTACATCACAGTACAGCCTGTAGGATCGGCCGTTCTGATACACCATAAAGCTGATCCTTGTCCGTTCTCCGGCTTTCAGCACATGGGGTTTACTTTCCACATAAATCCCATTGATCCCCTTTTCTTTTCTGGCCTGAAAATTGCTGTTTGAAGATCTTACCTGATAGACTTCTGCATCCTTTGCCAGATTTCCAATGTAGATCCACCCTTCTGCACCTGTCATTCCCATACTTCTCAGGGGACGGCAGATATAGATCTCCATGGTCTGCCTTTTGGCACACACTGGTGCTGCCCCGTCTGCCTTTGCTGTTACCGGAACCAGCACAAACAATGCCAGCATCAGAACTATGCCGGTCAATCCTTTCTTCATTGCTTTCATAATCCTCTTCCTCCCTCGTTTTTATAACAAGAAAGAATCCTGCAAAGCAGGATTCTCCGACTGCGGCGGGTCGCCTTAAGCGACATCTACCCTTCCGCCGCAGTGCGATCCTGCCCGGTCGGGCTTTTTTATGTACTGGGAAATTCCAACGGAATTTCCCAGTACACAAAAAAACACCATCCCCGCGGCAATCACTTTGTCCGCAAAAACAGTGCTTTCAATGCGCCTTCAGGGGCTCGAACCCTGGACACCCTGATTAAGAGTCAGGTGCTCTACCAGCTGAGCTAAAAGCGCATAGCGTCTTGGGTGATTCTGTTTTCTCTCAGAACTCCATTTGTTCAACGCAAGAGATATTGTACATGAGCCGACAGAAAAAGTCAAGGGAATTTTTATAATTTTTTTATTTTTTTAATTTTCCTTTTTTTCTGCTTTTTTTCCACCCATATGCTCCAGCATATTTGTTAATTCCTCTGTGGATCGCCTCATCTTATTCATGTGACTGTCCAGCTTCTTATGCTTGTAACTGAACTGACTAAGGGACTGTTTCAGACGATTTCTGGACTTCATATCTGCTCCTGGGCATTCTTTCTATATATAATATGCCCAGGAGCAAAATACGTTCTGTCCTTTGGGTCTTATCTGCTGATCACCATTTTGCAGATAGGATTACCTGCCTTGGAAAACTTCTCTTCATATTCTGTCATAACATTTCCCTTCACCATCTCTTCATCATGATGAAGATCAAAGGAGTGAGCCAAAAGCTTCCAGCCTGCTTCCTGTACTTCCTCCAGGGAAAAATCGAATAAAGGACGGTTATCTGTCTTAAATTCCAGGGTCCCGTCTTTTTTCAGGATCTGGTCATACCTGGCCAGAAACTCTCTGGATGTAAGACGGCGTTTCCCATGTCTTGCCTTTGGCCACGGATCTGAAAAATTCAGATAAATCCGTGAAACCTCCTCTTTTTCAAAAATATCCGGCAGATTACTGGCATCCACACACATAAACAAAAGATTTGATAGTGTCTCTCCATTATTCTCAAGTTCTTCTCTTTTTTGCAGAGCACGCAGCAGCACGCTGTCATACATCTCGATCCCCACATAATTGATTTCCGGATGAAGCCGTGCCATATCCATCAAAAAACGGCCTTTCCCCATCCCCACTTCTATATGAATCGGCTGGTCTGACGCAAACGCCTGCTTCCACCGGCCTTTCTGCTGTTGGGGCTGATGCACCACATATTTGCTTTCCTGGATTGCTTCTTTTGCGCCAGGGATATTCCTCAGTCTCATACTTTCATTTTCCTCTTTCTCTTTATTTTTCTTATTTCTTTTACCATGTTTATTTTTCTTTTCCCGGCCGCCTCTTCCCGGCAATCCGGATTCCTTCCATATCATACATGCTTTCCGGCATTGCCGCAACTACATTGTTTCACTGATACTTTTTTTATATTACGGGCATATCAAATATACTTTTTACATTTTTGTAACTGCCAATTATACTGACCCTTGAAAAAATTTGGTCTTATGACTATACTGAAACTATCCATTCCATAGACAAAAATCACAAATTGAATTTCTGTTTTACAATCCATTTTGGCCATTTGTAAAATAGTTTTTCTCAGATTTTAGGTGTATGATATATGGAAATTTTATGGAGGAGGATGCCGATGGAACAAATTTTAAGAAAGCTGTCGGAAATCGAAATCACCGCAGATGAGATTCTGAAAGATGCGGAGAGGAAAAAGCGGGCACTTTCCGAAGAGACGGAGAGACAATGCAAAGAGTTTGATGCCGTTCTGGAAAAAGAAACCGACGCAAAAATCCGAGATATACGTAATGAACTGGAAAAAGAAAAGGATTCACGCCTGGCAGCATTAAAGGAAGACACAGAGCAGCATCTGGTGCATCTGGATTCTTTCTATAAAGAAAATCACCAGCGTATTTCCGAAGAACTTTTCAAAAAAATTATTACAGCTTAATTCAGATGAATGAAGATTTCAAAAGAAAGGAAGTGAATTGAATTGGGAAGTGTTTTTTCCTATAGCGGACTTTCTACCAAAATAAGGGCTCTGCAAAGCAAGCTTATGACCGAGGAAGAGCTTTCAGAAATCGTACAGCTTCCGAATGTACCTCAGATAGTGGCCTATTTAAAAAGAAAACCGGAATATTCCCGGGCATGGGCCAACCTTGATGAGAACGACCTGCACAGGGGCCAGATTGAAAAGCTTCTGAAGCAGTCGATCTTCCGAAATTTTTCCAAAATTTACCACTTTGCAAACAAGGAACAGAGACGTTTTCTGTCTTTATATTCAAAAAGATATGAGATCCTTGTTTTAAAGGCGATCATGGCCAATCTTTTTGACCACAGAAATACAGACCCTGTAGACCTTAGTCCTTACCGTGACTTTTTCCTTCATCATTCCAAATTAGATCTGGATCGTCTAGCCGCCACCACAAATATGGAAGAGTTTGTAAATGCCCTGAAGGGTAATGAATTTTACGGACCTCTTTCCAGAGTAATGGAACACGGCAACGGTCTTCTTTTTGATTATGGGATGGCACTGGATCTTTACTATTTCACCCAGATCTGGAACCTTCGGAAAAAGCTTTTCAAAGGGGATGACCTGGAGGAAATAACAAAAGCCTACGGTGAAAAATTTGATATGCTGAACCTGGAATTTATCCAGCGTTCCAAACGCTATTACCATATGGATCCTGCCGCTATATACAGCCTGCTGATCCCTATGAATTATAAATTAAAAAAAGAAGAGATTACCGCCCTTGTAGAGGCTTCCGGCCATGATGAGTTTGTGGCTGTTATGAACCGCACATATTACGGACGGAAATATCCTCAGATCACACCAGTCAACCTGGAGGAATTCTACAATTACATTCTCCGTACTGTTCTTGAAAAAGAATCACGGAAGGATCCTTATTCTGTAGCAGTGATCTATTCTTACTTATATCATAAAGAACACGAAGTAAACCGCCTGACCATTGCTCTTGAATGTGTACGTTACAAAGTAGGCCAGGAGGAAGCTATGCGTTATATTCGCAACAATTAAAGAACCCGGAGGACAACATAGTGATTGAAAAAATGAAATTTGTGAGTATCACCGGGCCAAAAGCGGATATTGACAGAGTGGTAAACCGGTATCTCAGTAAATATGAGATCCATCTGGAAAATGCTCTTTCTGAGCTGACCACTGTCCGTCACCTTACTCCGTTTCTGGAAATCAATCCTTATAAAGATATGCTGTCAACTATCAGCAGCTTCTATGAGGAACTGGATACTCCTGAACAGATCCCGGAAAAGGATCTGACCATTGAACAGGCTCTGGATATTGTTTCCGGCCTGAAAAGCGAATCTGACCGGATTGCAGACAGGAAATGCCAGCTGGAAGAACAGCGTACATCCCTGACTGAATCCATGCGGATCATCGCTCCCTTCCGAAATGTGGAATTTGATGTTTCTTCTATCCTGAATTTCCGTCATATCCACTATCGTTTCGGACGTATTGAAAAAGAGTATTTTTACAAATTCAAAAAGTATATTTATGAAAATCTGGATACGATTTTTATCAAATGCAACGAAGACGACCAGTATTTCTGGGGCATCTACTTTGTTCCGGAATGCGAGGCTGCCAAGATCCATGCAGCTTATGCTGCCATGCATTTTGAAAAAGTCTTTATCCCGGATCAATATCAGGGTACAGCAAAAGAAGCTTACGTTGCCCTGGATAAAGCCATTCACAAAAATGAAGCTGACCTGGCTGATGCTAATGACCAGATGAAGAAGCTTTTAAAGGATATGGCTTCTGATATTGTTTCTGCATATCAGACTCTTTCCCAGCTTTCCAGGAACTTTGATGTCCGCAAGCTGGCTGCCTGCCTGCCAAACGGAAGCAGCAAAGACCAGGCAAATGATTCAGAAAATGCCAATACCTTCTATATTTTATGTGGATGGATGACAGAAGCAAATACCAGAAAATTCCAAAATGACATTAAGAATGATTCTAATATCTTCTGTCTGGTAGACGATGATGAATTGAACATTAAGAAACAGCCGCCTACCAAATTAAAAAATCCAAAGCTTTTCAAGCCCTTTGAAATGTACATTAAGATGTATGGCCTTCCGGCCTATGGAGAAATGGATCCTACCTGGTTTGTGGCAATTACCTATTCCTTTATCTTTGGTGCTATGTTCGGAGATGTAGGACAGGGACTTCTGCTTCTTATCGGCGGACTGCTTCTCTACAAGATCAAGCATATTGACCTTGCAGGTATCATAAGCTGTGCAGGCGTCTTTTCTACTTTCTTCGGATTTATGTTCGGCAGCTTCTTTGGATTTGAGGATATCCTGAAGCCTATATGGCTGCGCCCAATGAATGCCATGATGAACGTACCGTTTATCGGAAAACTGAATACTGTATTTATTGTAGCCATCGGCTTTGGTATGGGACTGATCTTGTTATGTATGATCTTTAATATCATCAACTCTGTAAAGTCCCACGACATCGAAAAAACCTGGTTTGATACAAACTCTGTTGCAGGTCTTGTATTCTATGGTTCAGCAGTTCTTGTAATCGCACTGTTCGTATCCGGTAAAAGCCTTCCTGCCACAGTCCTTCTTCTGATCATGTTTGTACTGCCTCTTATTATCATGTTCCTGAAAGAGCCTCTTACAAACCTGGTCAACAAGAAACCACACCTGATCGAAGGCGGTGTGGGCATGTTTATCACACAGGGATTATTTGAAATGTTTGAAGTCCTTTTAAGTTACTTCTCCAATACACTTTCATTTGTGCGTATTGGAGCCTTCGCAGTAAGCCATGCAGCCATGATGGAGGTTGTACTGATGCTGGCAGGTGCAGAAAGCGGTTCCCCTAACTGGGTGGTGGTCGTTCTCGGAAACCTGTTTGTCTGCGGACTAGAAGGACTGATCGTTGGTATCCAGGTTCTTCGTCTGGAGTATTACGAGATTTTCAGCCGCTTCTATAAAGGTACCGGAAGACAGTTTGTTCCTTTTGGTTCCAGGAAGCAGTGAAAATAATAAATTAAAATTATTTTAACGAAAGGCCCTGACTACATTTATAAAAACTTTCATTTCAGGGCAATTGAAAGGAGAACATTATTATGACAGCTATGACTCAGATCGTATTAGCAGCAGCACTTGTATTAAGTATCATTATTCCCTTTGGTTATTATCTTCTGGGCGAAAAAAGCCGCGGCCGTTACAAAACAGCTATCGGTGTAAATGCATTCTTCTTCTTTGGCACCATGCTGATCGCAGCAGCTGTTATGTTTGCAGGCAGTGCATCCGTACAGGCAGCTACCGGTTCTGACGCAGGCCTTGCAACCGGACTTGGATACATCGCAGCAGCACTTGTTACAGGTCTTTCCTGTATCGGTGGTGGTATTGCCGTAGCCAGTGCGGCAAGTGCAGCCCTTGGCGCTATCAGTGAAGATCAGAGCATTCTTGGTAAATCCCTGATCTTCGTAGGTCTTGCAGAAGGTGTTGCCCTTTATGGACTGATCATCTCCTTCATGATCATCGGTAAATTATAATATGAAAATATTCTTAATCAGCGACAATATTGACACCTATACAGGGATGAGACTGGCAGGTGTGGAGGGCGTCGTTGTCCATGAACGGGTTGAGCTGAAGGATGCGCTTGAGAAAGCCATTTCCAATAAAGAGATCGGGATCATCCTGCTGACTGAAAAGTTCGGCAGGGAATTTCCCGCCATCATTGATGATGTAAAGCTGAACCACAAAACGCCCCTTATCATCGAAATCCCTGACAGGCATGGTACTGGCCGCAAACCGGATTTCATTACCTCATATGTAAATGAGGCAATCGGACTGAAATTGTAACAAGGAGGCACCCAATGACAATCGAAGAAAAACTGCAGCATTTCTATGATGTTTCTGTAGAAGAAGCTTCCGGCTCTGCAAGCCAGGCCCTGGAAGAACACAAGAAGCATCTGGCGAAAATGTTTTCTGATCATAAACAAACCCGACAGCAGGATGCCCAGGCTCAGATCAAGGCTGAAACAGAAAATGCAAAACGGGAAGTAAACAAAGCGCTTTCCGCACAGCAGCTTACACTGAAACGGAATCTGACTGCCAGGGAAAATGAACTGAAGGACGAGCTTTTTGTAGAGGTTAAAGAACGCCTTACCCAGTTCATGTCCACCACTGAATACGAGGATTACCTTGTACGCAAGATCAAAGAAGCTGTTGATTTTGCAAAAGATGATGAACTATTTATATTCCTTTCCCCTGAAGATGAAGGTCTGAAACACACCATGATGGCGCGCACCGGATTCCCGGTACAGATCTCCAAAGAGCCTTTTATCGGTGGGATCCGTGCAACCATTCCAAGTAAGAATATCCTGATCGACAATTCTTTTATGGAATCATTGCATACACTGCGAAAAGAATTCAGTTTTGACGGAGGGCCGAAAGCATGAGCAGAACAGGCACGATTTATGGGATCAATGGCCCGGTCATTTACTTAAAAGGTGATCCAGGCTTTAAAATTTCCGAAATGGTCTATGTAGGACCTGAGCATCTGGTAGGTGAGGTCATTGGCCTGAAAAAAGGCATGACCACTGTACAGGTATTCGAGGAAACTACAGGACTGAAGCCAGGCGAAACTGTTACCGGTACAGGAGATGCGATCTCCGTGCTTCTGGGGCCTGGTATTATCCATAATATTTTTGACGGTATCCAGCGTCCGCTGGAAGAAATTGCAAAATCCTCCGGTAAATATATTTCCAGAGGTGTAAGTGTTGATTCTCTTGACACTAAGAAAAAATGGGATGTACATGTAACCGTAAAAGAGGGTGATGTGGTAACTCCTGGTACCATTATTGCACAAACCCAGGAAACCCCTTCTATCCTTCATAAATCCATGGTTCCGCCAGATATGGGAACTGCCACAGTCATCAAGACAGTACCTGACGGAGCTTACAATATCCTTGAACCCATCGTAACAGTCCGCCTTGCTGACGGAAGCGAAAAGGATATTGCCCTGGCACAGAAATGGCCTATTCGTATCCCAAGACCTACTTACAAGCGTTTTCCTGCAAGCGTCCCTCTTGTAACCGGACAGCGTATCCTGGATACTCTGTTCCCTATCGCAAAGGGCGGTACAGCTGCCATCCCAGGCGGTTTCGGTACAGGAAAAACCATGACACAGCACCAGATCGCCAAATGGTCTGATGCAGATATCATCATCTACATCGGCTGTGGTGAGCGTGGAAACGAGATGACCCAGGTTCTGGAGGATTTCTCCAAACTGGTTGACCCTAAGTCCGGCAACCTGATGCTGGATCGTACCACACTGATCGCCAATACTTCCAATATGCCTGTAGCAGCCCGTGAGGCATCTATCTATACAGGTGTTACCCTTGCGGAATATTACCGCGATATGGGCTATGACGTAGCTATTATGGCTGACTCCACTTCCCGTTGGGCTGAGGCACTTCGTGAGCTGTCCGGACGTCTGGAGGAAATGCCTGCCGAGGAAGGCTTCCCGGCTTACCTGGCTTCCAAGCTTTCCGCTTTTTATGAAAGAGCCGGCATGATGCAGAATCTGAACGGGACCGAAGGCTCTGTTTCCATTATCGGAGCCGTATCCCCACAGGGCGGTGACTTCTCAGAGCCTGTTACCCAGAATACCAAGCGTTTCGTCCGCTGCTTCTGGGGACTGGATAAATCCCTGGCCTATGCCCGCCATTTCCCGGCTATCCACTGGCTTACCAGCTACAGTGAATACCTGGAGGATCTGTCTCCCTGGTACAGAGAGCATGTTTCCCCCAAATTTGTATCTGACCGTAATCAGCTGATGGCGATCCTGAACCAGGAAAGCTCCCTGATGGAGATCGTAAAGCTGATCGGAAGTGATGTTCTGCCGGATGACCAGAAGCTTACCCTGGAAATCGCAAGGGTGATCCGTCTTGGATTCCTGCAGCAAAATGCATTCCATCAGGAAGATACATGTGTCCCAATGGAAAAGCAGTTCCTTATGATGGAAACCATCCTGTATCTCTATGAGAAATGCCGTTCTCTGGTAAACAAGGGCATGCCTGTTTCTGTCTTAAAAGAAGACAATATTTTTGAAAGAATCATATCTATCAAATATGATGTTCCTAATGACAAACCGGAAATGTTCCAGGATTATATGACAGACATCGACCGCTTCTACAATAATGTTCTGGAACGCAACGGCTGATAAACAGGACAATAAGGAGGAATGCTTTTATGGCAATAGAATATTTAGGCTTAAGCGAGATCAACGGCCCTCTTGTAGTCCTGGAGGGCGTTAAAAACGCTTCCTACGAGGAGATCGTCAAATTCCGTATGGATGACGGAAAAGAAAAGATTGGCCGTATTATTGAAATCTATGAAGACAAGGCTGTGATCCAGGTGTTTGAGGGCTCTGATGGAATGTCCCTCAGCAACACACATACCAGTCTTTCTGGACATCCTATGGAGATCGGGCTTTCCCCGGAGATCCTGGGGCGTACCTTTAATGGTATCGGACAGCCCATTGACGGGCTGGGTGATATCACACCGGAAGTCAGCCTGAACATTAACGGACTTCCGCTGAACCCTGTAACAAGGGAATATCCACGAAATTATATCAACACCGGTATTTCTGCCATCGACGGACTTACCACACTGATCCGCGGCCAGAAGCTTCCAATCTTCTCAGGCAACGGACTTCCCCATGACAAGCTGGCAGCCCAGATCGTGCGTCAGGCTTCCCTTGGTGGTGACTCTGACGAGAACTTCGCCATTGTTTTTGCAGCCATGGGCGTTAAATACGATGTAGCTGAGTTCTTCCGCAGGACCTTTGAAGAAAGCGGTGCATCTGACCATGTAGTTATGTTTCTGAATCTTGCAAACGATCCTACAGTGGAACGTCTGCTTACCCCGAAGATTGCATTGACAGCAGCAGAATATCTTGCCTTTGAAAAAGGAATGCATATCCTTGTAATCCTTACAGATATCACTTCCTTCTGTGAGGCAATGCGTGAGGTTTCCTCCTCCAAAGGAGAAATCCCCTCCCGTAAAGGATATCCTGGATATCTGTACAGCGAGCTGGCTACTCTTTATGAGCGTGCCGGTATTGTCCGTGGCGGTACAGGCTCTGTTACACAGATCCCGATCCTGACCATGCCAAATGATGATATTACACATCCCATTCCTGACCTGACCGGTTATATCACTGAAGGACAGATCGTTCTTGACCGTCAGCTTCACGGCCAGTCCGTATATCCGCCGATCAATGTACTGCCCTCTCTTTCCCGTCTGATGAAGGATGGTATTGGTGAAGGCTTTACAAGAGAAGACCATCAGGATGTGGCAAATCAGCTGTTTTCCTGCTACGCAAAGGTTGGAGATGCAAGAGCACTTGCTTCTGTTATCGGTGAAGATGAGCTTTCGCCAATCGATAAGAAGTATCTGGCATTCGGTAAAGCTTTTGAAAGTGAATTCGTAGGACAGACTGATACGGAAAACCGCTCCATCATCCAGACCCTGGATAAGGGCTGGGAGCTTCTTGGAATGCTGCCTAAGGAAGAGCTGGACCGTGTAGATACCAAGATCCTGGATAAATATTATCACGAGACTGCAAAATAAAAAGTGAGGTGATTTCATGGATCCAAATACATTTCCCACCAAAGGAAATCTGATCCTTGCAAAGAATTCCCTTGCCCTCTCCCGTCAGGGCTATGAACTGATGGATAAAAAAAGAAATATCCTGATCCGTGAGATGATGAACCTGGTGGATCAGGCGAAGGACATTCAGACTCAGATCGATGAAACCTTCCGTGCCGCTTATGCAGCCCTGCAAATGGCAAACATGGAAATGGGTATCGCCTTTGTGGAACAGGTTTCCCACACTGTGCCCATTGAAAATTCCATCCGCATCAAAACACGAAGCGTTATGGGTACCGAAATCCCTCTGGTAGAATATGATAAAAACAAAAATACACCTACCTACGCTTACTACAGCACCCGAATGTCCCTGGATCAGGCCAAGGCAGCCTTTGAACGGGTAAAAGAGTTGTCCATACAGCTTTCCATGATCGAAAATTCTGCGATCCGCCTTGCCAATAACATCAAAAAGACCCAGAAGCGTGCCAATGCCCTGAAGAATATCACAATTCCAAAATTTGAAGCATTGACAAAGGATATTTCCAATGCACTGGAAGAAAAAGAGCGTGAGGAATTCACAAGACTGAAAGTTATCAAACGTATGAAGCAAAGCGCCTGATCTTAACAGGCGGATATATGAAAATGCAGAAGGAGACTGTCACAGCTGCCTGAAAATCACTTTTCTGGTACTGTGTCGGTCTCTTTTCTCTTGTCAATAGTTTTTCCCTTTTTTTTCGTATTTTTTACAATTTTATGATATATAACCAAAACATTTGTTTTTTCTTTTTTTATGTAAATCAAGTCATCCACATCCTATCCATGTGGACAATGTGGATAATTTTGTGTATAACTTTATTTTTCAAGGTTTTTTACATGTTTAAAAAGTGGAAAACTTTTGCACCTATTTTCATACAATCCACATTCCTCGACAAACTTTGTGCAATGTGCCAAAAATATATTTTTTTCCGACAATTTATCCCCTGTCATAGAACCTTCCCTCTGCCAATAGGATAGTAAAAACAGTTTTGAAAGGCTATCTATGCGCTCCAGACTATCCCAATTATCCAAGCGACACAGATATACTCTCACGTCCCTGTTTCTTTCTCTTATCTTCCTTCTTGGCATGGGTATCGGCTGCCTGTCCGGCCACGGATTTTCAGAAAACAGTAAATTTCAGTCTTTTACAAAAGAACTGTTTAAAAAAGAAGTGTCCGGAAATACTCTTACCCTTCACTACACGCTGGCCGATCCGGAAGCCTTTGGGATTTCCGGTCAAAAGGCTTCACTTGGAACAATGGATACAGATACAGACAGTACCCGCAAGCTTTGCAAGGATTATCTCCATAAGCTGAAAGCCTTTGACTCCCATCGTCTTTCAAGACAAAACAATATAACCCAGGATACCCTGCTGCTTTATTTCCATACGCAGCTGGAAGGCCTGGAAACCCCTTATTTAGATGAGCCTCTTGGCCCAAGCCTTGGCATACAAGCCCAGCTGCCTGTGCTGCTTGCTGAATATGCCTTTCATCAGGAGCAGGATATTACAGACTATCTGAATCTTCTTGCGGATATCCCCTCTTACTTTAACAATATCCTGGAATATGAAAAGCAAAAATCCCAAAAAGGTCTGTTTATGAGTGATGCCATGCTTGACCGGATCCAGGCACAGTGCCGCTCTTTTATCCAGGATCCGGATTCTAATTACATGCTGTCAATCTTTGCCCAGAAGCTGGATGCCCTTGAAGCGCTCTCAGATGCGGATAAAATCCATTTAAACCAGGTGCATAGGCAAATCCTTATCCGCAAGGTTATTCCGGCTTATCAGGCCCTTATAAACGGTTTAGAGGCATTTCGCGGCACAGGCCGGGAAAGCTGCGGACTTTCCCATTATCCTGGAGGAACGGATTATTACTGTTATCTTCTGAAAAGCCAGACCGGGGTCTATGAACCGGTAGCCCAGATCCGTAAACGGCTGCTTACCCAGCTTCAGAAGGATTCTGCTGAAGTTTCCGCTCTGGCGGCCATACATCCATCACTTCTTACTGACTATGCCAAAGGAACTGATCTCCCCTCTCTGGCACCCCAAAAGGCCCTGCTTTTTCTTCAGGACTGTATGCAAAACGATTTCCCCTCCCTGGGCCAAACATCCTATCAGATACGCTATGTACATAAGTCCATGGAAAAATACTTAAGCCCGGCATTTTATCTTACTCCTCCCATTGACACCAAAGAGCCTAATGTGATCTATATCAATCAGGCCGCTTCCACCACACAGCTGGAGCTTTTTACCACGCTGGCACATGAAGGCTTTCCAGGGCACCTGTATCAGACACAGTTTTTTTCCCAGCTGGATCCGGATCCTGTGCGCTCCCTTTTTAATTCCGGCGGCTATGTGGAAGGCTGGGCCACTTATGTAGAATCCTATGCATACCAGTATGCAGCCACACTGATAAACCATGAGGATGCCGAAAGCCTGACCCGTCTGACAGCTCTGAACCGCAGCATTAATCTATGCCTATATTCTCTGGTTGATATTGGAATCCACTATCAGGGCTGGTCTTCTGCGCAAACCGCTGATTTTTTAAAAAATTTCGGTATCCGAGACGCATCTGCTGTAAGCCAGATCTACCAATATATTACGGAAACTCCTGGAAATTACCTGAAATACTATGTTGGATACCTGAATTTTCTGGATCTGAAAGACGAAGCCCAAAAAGAGAATCCAGAAGCTTTTGATCTGAAACAGTTCCATTCCCAAGTTCTTCAGATCGGCCCGGTTCCGTTTCCTGTGCTGAAGAAATACCTGTAACAAAAATTTAAAAAAATTTTAAAATGACTTTCCATAGAAAAAAGAATTTGCTATAATTAAATTTAACATAAAATCATTGATAATAAAGGACAGTCCAATGAAAAAGAATGAAAATGTACCATTGAATTTCAGGGAAAAGAGCATTTCACGCATCAGTTTCTATGTATCCATCGGTGTGCTGGCTGTTTTATTCCTCATATTCAACCAGATAGACTACAATATGATCCGCAAGCCTGCACAGCAGGCCCAGAAAGAAGCCCAGGCTAAGAAAGAACAGGAACAAAAGGAAGCTGAGACAGCGCCTGACGTGACTACAGCCTCCGTGATCGCAGTAGGTGATAACCTGGTGCAGCCCAGTCTTCTGAATTCCGGCAAATACGAAAGCGGAGCCTGGAACTACGATCATGTATATACCAATTTTACCACCATGCTTCAGAATGCAGATATTGCCATGGTCAATCAGGAGACCCCCTTTACAGACAGTCATGATGCTGTCAGCGGTACAGCACCTTACGCTACCCCTACAGAGATCGGAGATGCCCTTGTAAAGGCCGGCTTTAATGTGATCACCTCTGCCACACAGCTGATCGATGACAATGGTTCAACGATGCTTACGCAGACTTTGGATTACTGGAAGAACCAGCATCCGGACACAATGGTTTCAGGCATACACGACACAACCGACAATGGGGGGGCCAATATTCTTGAGATCAATGGTATCAAGATCGCTTTTCTTGATTATACCTTCCCTTCATCTGCGGTTTCAGAAGAATCCGGGGACACAGGTATGGTGAATACCTTTGATTCACAGTCAGTAGCTGATGCCATCAAAAAAGCGAAATCATCTGCAGATTGTGTGATCTTTTCTGCCAACTGGGGCAAAACAGAAGAGCCTATGCCTACCGAATACGAGAAGGAATGGGCCAATTTCCTGATGAAGCAGGGCGTGGATGTGGTGATCGGCACCCATCCCAATGTATTGCAGCCTTATGGTTACCTTACAGATGATGAAGGCCACAATATGCTGATCTATTATTCCCTTGGCAACTTTGTATCCGGTCAGGAGACCTTGAAACAGCTTCTGGGAGGCATGGCAGGCTTTACCATTGAGAAGACAGTTACCGGTGATCAGACTTCTGTTAAGATCCGCGACGGAGCACTTACCCCACTTGTCATGCATTACAGCTATGAGGATGGCGAATATCAGCCCTATCTTCTTTCTGATTATACTGACGAGCTTGCTTCCAGGCACAGTGTGCGGGACATTATCGGGGATGAATTTACCTTAGAAAATCTTCAGACAAAATACGATGAGATCATGTCCATGAACGTGACACCGTCCACCAAGACCACACTTTTGGATGTTACCTTTGATTCAGATGGCAATATGCTTGATGAGTCCGGCAATATGGTAACAGACACGGATTCTATCACTTCCAGCCAATATTACCAGAACCTTTCCTCAGCAGAAAATAATGAGGGCAACAACGACGGTGATTCAGACAGTGATAGCGGTGATTCAGAACAGCAATAACGGAAACATGTGTCGCTAGGCACACATAGCAAGAGCCATGTACCCCAGATCAAAGGGCACATGGCTCATTTTTATCTCAGTCGAAAAGACTCCCACCTCTTTCAGGTGGTGAGTAACAGCTTTTGGGCATTTGCTTCTGTAATAGTAATCACTTCTTCAGGAGTGGTGTCTTTCAACTGTGCAACAGCAGCTGCCACATAAGGCAGATTCAATGAAGAATTTCTTTTGCCACGATTTGGCTCCGGTGCCATATAGGGGCAGTCTGTTTCCAAAAGGATCTGTTCCAGCGGTGCCTGCCTTACCACTTCCTTCAGCTTTTTGGCATTTTTGAATGTAACAACACCACCGATTCCCAGATACAACCCCATTTTCAAGTATTCTGCTGCAATCTCCGGACTGTAGGAAAAGCAGTGGATGATGCCACCATACATGCCGCCTTTCATATACTCCCGGATGATCTCCAGTGTATCCTCTGCCGCATCCCGGCTGTGAATCATAAACGGAAGCTTTTCCTGTCTGGCAATATCCAGCTGGGCACGAAACATTTCCTGCTGTTTCCTGTGTTCTTCCTTTTCCTTGTGCCAATAGTAATCCAGGCCGATCTCGCCAATGGCTACCATCTTGTCCATCCTGGCAATCCGGGTGATCTCATCCAATGTATCCTTGGTCATCTTGTCTGCATCATCCGGATGCACACCTACTGCTCCATATATGAACGGATATTTCTCTGTAAGCTCTACTGTACGGTGGAATTGTCCTATGGAAGCACATACATTCACAATATGCCCTACACCCTGCTTCTCCATCTGGCCTAGAAGGTCTTCCCTGTCAGAATCAAAAGCTTCATCGTCATAATGGGCATGTGTATCAAAGATCATCTGTACTGCCTCCTGCTTCTTCTGCCTGGATCCTCAGGTCATCTCCCACACGGATCGTTCCGCCTTTCAAAACACGGGTGAACACCCCTTCTCTTGGCATGATACAATCTCCCATTTTCTGGAAAATAACACATCCATGATGACACTCCTTCCCCACCTGAGTCAGCTCCAGCACCACATCTTTACAGCAAAATCTGGTACCAACAGGAAGAGTGGCAAAATCAAACCCTTCCACTACCAGATTTTCTCCAAACGCACCATCTTCTACTTCTGCGCCTCTGGAACGAAATGCCTGAATCTTATCATAGGATAAAAGGCTTACCTGCCTGTGCCATTTCCCGGCATGGGCATCTCCTTTGATTCCCCAGTCCTCTATAAATTCAGCCTCAGGGATACTGCGTTTTTGTGTACCCCTTTTTTCACTGATACAGATTGCCCGTATTTTACCCATGTCAGCCTCCACAATTCCCAGTCTCTCCGGTAAGGATCTCAATCCCATGCCCAAGAGCGCTAATAATATATTCCAGACTTTCCCGTACAGCCTTAGGGCTGCCCGGCAGATTAATGATCAGTGTCTGCCTGCGTATCCCGGCTGTGGCCCGGCTGAGCATTGCCCTCTTGGTAATGGTCATACTGTATGCACGAATCGCCTCAGGGATCCCTGGTACCCTGCGTTCTATCACATCTTCGGTAGCCTCCGGCATCACATCCCTTACAGAAAATCCGGTGCCGCCTGTGGTAAGGATCAGCTCTGCCAGGTTTTCATCAGCAATCTGAGCCATACGTCTGGCCAGCATATCCCGGTCATCCGGAAGAATATCCATGGATACCACCTGATATCCTTCTTTTTCTGCAATTTCTTTTATTGCAGGACCACTTTTGTCTTCCCGCTCTCCTGCATAACCAGCATCACTGGACGTGATGATCGCTACTCTCTTCATAATAAAAATCCCCGCTTTTACCGCCTTTTTTCTCTACAAGATGAATGTCTGTCATCACCATATGCTTGTCAATGGCTTTGCACATGTCATAGATGGTAAGAAGTGTTACCTGTACACCGGTAAGCGCTTCCATTTCCACACCTGTCCTGCCCTCTGTCTTTACTGTACAGAAAACCTGGATCCGGCTTCTCTCACCATCAATCTGATAATCAATGCTGCATTTCTGTATAGGAAGAGGATGACACATAGGCACCAGCTCTGACGTTCTTTTCACCGCCATGATCCCTGCCACCCGTGCCACGCCCAGAACATCTCCTTTTTTCACTGTACCAGCAGCAACCGCCTCCAGAATCTCCCTGCCAACCAAGATAGATCCTGTGGCTACTGCAGTGCGGCAAGTAATGGCCTTTCCGGACACATCCACCATGATCGCATTGCCTTTTTCATCAAAATGGCTTAATTTACCTTCCATGATCAGCAGATCTCAGCTCCTGCAGGCATTTCTCTTTCAGGAACCATAAGGGAAAGCTTGCCTTCCTCATCTTCAGCGCAAAGGATCATTCCCTCACTTAAGATACCTGCCAGCTTGGCCGGCTTCAGATTGGTAACAACCATAACCTTCTTCCCAACCATCTGCTCCGGTGTATAATGTGCCTTGATACCGGACACGATCTGGCGCACCTGGCTGCCGATCTTTACCTGAGAGCACAGAAGCTTTTTAGATTTCTTCACTGCTTCACAGGCAATGATCTCCCCTACCTGGAACTGAAGCTTGGAAAAATCATCAAAGGTGATCTCCGGCTTTGCCTCAAGATCAATGCCTTTCTCTTCTTCTTTTGCAGGCTCTTCCGGCTTGGACGGATGAAGCACTTCTACCTTTGCCATAACCTCTTTCAGGTCCAGACGTGCGAAAAGGATCTCCGGCTTTTCTGTTACTTTATTGCCTGAAGGATACAATCCAAAGGTCTTAAGATCTTCCAGTGTACGCTCTTTTGCATTTAACTGGGCAAGGATCCTTGCTGCAGTATCCGGCATAAAAGACTGAAGAAGTGTAGCACCCATGCAGATCCCTTCAACCAGATTGTAAAGGACTGTTGCCAGACGATCCTGCTTTGTCTCATCCTTTGCAAGTGCCCAGGGCATTGTTTCATCAATATATTTGTTACATCTCTTAAACAGTGTGAACACTTCCGTAATAGCATCTGCTACACGAAGCTTCTCCATTTTGGCATCTACTTTTCCAGGTATGGACAGAATAAAGGATTTCAGATCCTCATCTACAGGCTCTGCAACACCCTTATTCTCTACAACACCGCCAAAATACTTATTTGACATGGAAATAGTACGGTTGACCAGATTGCCCAGTGTATTAGCCAGTTCAGAATTAAGGCGCTCCACCATCAGTTCCCAGGTGATCACTCCATCATTGTCAAAAGGCATTTCGTGGAGTACGAAATAACGGACAGCATCCACACCAAAGAAATCTACCAGCTCGTCTGCATAGATCACATTGCCTTTTGATTTACTCATTTTACCATTGCCCTGCAAAAGCCATGGATGTCCAAATACCTGCTTTGGAAGCGGCAGATCCAGAGACATCAGGAAGATCGGCCAATAAATAGTATGGAAACGGATAATATCCTTTCCGATCAGATGCAGGTCTGCAGGCCACATTTTATTAAACTGCTCTGTACTGTTGCCGTCACAGTCATAGCCAATCCCGGTAATATAGTTTGTCAGTGCATCCAGCCATACATAAACAACATGTTTCGGATCAAAATCAACCGGAATTCCCCACTTAAAAGAGGTTCTGGAAACGCAAAGATCCTGAAGTCCAGGAAGCAGGAAGTTGTTCATCATCTCGTTCTTTCTGGATTCCGGCTGAATGAAATCCGGATGTGTATTAATGTAATCGATAAGCTTGTCTGCATATTTGCTCATTTTGAAGAAATATGCCTCTTCCTTTGCGGGCACGCAAGGCCTTCCACAATCCGGGCATTTACCGTCTACCAGCTGGGATTCTGTAAAGAATGATTCACATGGAGTACAGTACATTCCCTCATAATGCCCTTTGTAGATATCGCCCTTTGCATACATTTTCTTGAAAATCTTCTGTACCTGCTTCTCATGATCAGCATCTGTTGTACGGATGAACTTGTCATAAGAGGTATTCATCAAATCCCAGATCTCTTTGATCTGACCGGAAACATTATCCACAAATTCCTTAGGTGTAACTCCTGCTTCAGCTGCCTTCAGCTCAATCTTCTGGCCATGCTCATCAGTTCCGGTCTGGAAAAACACATCATACCCCTGCTGTCTTTTGTATCTGGCAATGGCATCTGCCAGAACAGCCTCGTAAGTATTGCCGATATGAGGTTTTCCGGATGTGTACGCAATGGCTGTTGTAATATAATACTTCTGTTTTTCCATTTCTTGATTCCTCCTCTTTCTACAACAAAAAACGCCTTCCCAACCTACCATTGAGAAGACGAGTCCTTGGGTTTTCTTCTTTATGAATGCATCGTAACACACTTTGCCGTTTTTGTAAACACAGTTTTGCCGTATTTTCTGCCTGTTGCTTGTTCCAATACCCAAATTATGATAGGATAAAATAAGGTTATAAAACCATGAAATGGTACCTGTCTTTTCTTGCAGGATACTATTGGTAAACGGTTGAAACTATTAAAAAAATAAGGAGTGTGAGCAAATTGAAATATGATGTGATTATTGTTGGTGCCGGTCCTGGCGGTATTTTTTCTGCCTATGAGCTGATCCACCGAAACCCTGATCTGAAAATCGCAGTTTTTGAAGAAGGCCATCCTCTTTCCCGACGTCACTGTCCCATTGACGGAGATAAGGTAAAAAGCTGTATCAAATGTAAAACCTGTGCCATCATGAGTGGTTTTGGCGGTGCAGGCGCTTTTTCCGATGGAAAATATAATATTACCAATGATTTTGGCGGCACTCTGTATGAACATATCGGCAAAAAGCAGGCCATTGACCTTATGGAATATGTAGATTCCATCAATGTTTCCCATGGGGGAGAAAAAACAAAAATGTATTCCACTGCGCAGACGAAATTCAAAAAGCTTTGCATCCAGAACAAGCTTCGTCTCCTGGACGCTTCTGTCCGCCATCTGGGTACAGATATCAACTATATTGTTCTTGAGAACCTGTTCAATGAGCTGAATAACAAAATGGATTTCTTTTTTGATACCTCAGTAGATCATATTGAAGTTCTGGATACAGGCTACCGCATCTATCATGGTGATTCCTATGACGACTGTGAGAAGTGTATCGTCTCAGTAGGACGAAGCGGCAGCAAATGGATGGAAAAAATATGTAAAGAACTGGATATCCCTACCAAATCCAACCGTGTGGATATCGGTGTGCGTGTAGAGATCCCTGCTGTGATCTTCTCCCACCTGACAGATGAACTGTACGAAAGCAAGATCGTATACCGCACAGAAAAATTTGAAGATAATGTACGTACCTTCTGCATGAATCCCTATGGGATCGTTGTAAATGAAAATACAAACGGAATTGTCACTGTAAACGGCCACAGCTACGAAGATCCTCAGAAGCAAACGGAAAATACAAACTTTGCACTTCTTGTTGCCAAGCACTTTTCCCAGCCCTTCAAGGATAGTAACGGCTATGGCGAAAGCATTGCCCGTCTCTCCAATATGCTGGGCGGTGGTGTGATCGTTCAGCGCTTTGGCGATCTTGTCCGAGGCCGCAGAAGTACTGTCCGCCGTATTGATGAGGGCATGGTTCGTCCAACCCTGGCTGCTACTCCCGGAGATCTGAGCCTTGTGCTTCCCAAGCGAATCCTGGATGGAATCATTGAGATGATCTATGCCCTTGACAAAATCGCTCCAGGTACTGCCAATGATGATACCCTGCTTTATGGTGTGGAAGTTAAATTCTATAACATGGAAGTAGACATCAATGAAAATCTTGAAACCAAATATAAAGGATTGTATGTGATCGGTGACGGAAGCGGCGTTACACACTCTCTTTCCCATGCTTCTGCCAGTGGTGTATACGTGGCAAGACAGATCACACAGTAAAGATCGGATCAAACAAATCATACATTCAATAACAAATAAAACAGTACATGTCATCGACAACGAATAAATTCGTAAATTCTGTTAATTACTTATTGACATACAGAAGAAAATAGGTTATATTAATTTCAGTAACAGTTATCATTATCAGAAAGGAGCTAGTTTTATGGCAGCCATGAAATTCAGCCGCCAGCGAGAATCCATCAAAGAATTCCTAAGAGGACGTACAGATCATCCTACTGCTGACACTGTATATGAGAATGTAAAGCTTATATATCCAAAGATCAGCCTTGGAACTGTGTACCGCAATCTTTCTCTTCTTTCTGATATTGGAGAGATCCAGAAGCTTGCAAGCTTTGGCGGTTCAGACAGATTTGACGCCCGGATCGATCCCCACTGTCACTTTATGTGCACCAGATGCGGCAGAGTCCTTGATATGGATGAGGAGCATTTTGACAAGCTTATGGCAGAGGCGGCTATCCATTTTACAGGCGGTGAGATCACTCATTATAACGCCAGTTTTTACGGGATCTGCAAGGATTGTAAGGGAAAAGAGTAACTATTCCTTATTAAAAGCCAAAAATTTTACTTATTAAAAACCAAAAGTTTTACTTGACAATTCAGCAATTACATGTTACATTAAAACAGTAATAATTACTATTATTAAAAATTAAATAATTAAATTATAGAAAAGGAGATATGAATTATGGCAAAATGGGTATGTAGTGTATGCGGTTATGTTTATGAAGGCGAGAATCCACCAGAAGCCTGTCCACAGTGTAAAGCACCAGCATCTAAGTTCACTAAGCAGGATGAAGGAAACCTTACATGGGCAGCTGAACATGTTGTAGGTGTTGCTCAGGGCGTGAGCGAAGACATTCTTGCAGACTTAAGAGCAAACTTCCAGGGTGAGTGCTCTGAGGTTGGTATGTATCTTGCAATGGCAAGAGTAGCTCACAGAGAGGGATATCCGGAGATCGGCCTGTACTGGGAGAAAGCAGCTTATGAAGAAGCAGAGCATGCTGCTAAGTTTGCAGAGCTGTTAGGTGAAGTTGTTACAGACAGCACCAAGAAGAACCTTGAGATGCGTGTAGAAGCTGAGAACGGTGCTACAGCTGGTAAATTCGACCTTGCGAAACGTGCGAAAGCAGCTAATCTGGATGCTATTCATGATACTGTTCATGAAATGGCTAAGGATGAGGCAAGACATGGAAAAGCATTCGCTGGTCTTCTTAAGAGATACTTTGGAGAATAATTTCTTCCAGAAATTCGCATAGAATACAGATTATTACAAAGGGGTTGCCGCACTTGCGACAGCCCCTTGTTTATAGCGTTGAAAACACATTTACTAATTCACATACCTTCTTGTAACTCCATAAAAGGAATTCAATTGATTCCTACCAATCTTCATATACCCTTTCTTATTGTTATATCTAATAATATCTTCTGTTTCCGCCAAAGTGAATATCTAATTTGTATTCTACTCCTTTAGAATCCTTCACACGGATCTGAAGCCAGCTTCCTTTTTTCGTGTTGGGTACATATTTTCCATTTTTAAAAGACCGGGCTGAGTCATACCAGATCCAGTTCTCCTGATCACTGTATTTGGCAAATACCAGCTTCCAGCCCTTGGCTAATTTCCAGGAAACCTTATGTTTGCTTTTCTTATCTTTGACTGTGAAAAAGCCATGACGATCTGTATCAAAAATATTTTTTCCGTCAACCTTCAAATACTGAACAGGCTTTGCGTCTTTTACGATAAGGGTAGTTTTCAAAGTGTAAACTTTTTTATTCTTTTTTACCTTTATGGTTATATTGGATACTCCATTTTCATAAGGAATATACTCAAAATCATCCCGTCCTGAACTTTCAATCTCTACCACATCCGGGTTGGAAGACTTTACGGAAATGATCTTACCCTTTCCCACATTTTTAACTGTTACTTTTTTATCATCTGTCCAGGTAGACCTGTAATATACGATCTTTTTCGCTACTTTTGGTGCTGCACTTGTTGCTGCCTTAGCCTGTGCAGGTGCAAAACACAGCGATACCATAAAGCAGGCAATCCATAAAAACAGCCCCTTCTTTATAAATCCTTTTCTCATTATCTTTTCTTTCATTACTGGTCTCCTCTTGAGATTTCTATTTTTTCCTTCATCGTATGCATGTTATCCATTACTCAAACGGCAGCAATATGGAAAAGAAATCCATAAAATTAAGCCCTTTTTCGTAGTAATTTTTCATCATATAATTATCCAGTTCTTTTATTAACTTACAGTTAGAAACGCGTCTTCGTTTCAGGGTTTCATCATTACGATACTGGATTTTTGTTATTGCATCTTTCTTAATAAAAGTTAAGGTTCCTTTTGCACGGGTGGGGGTAATCACCACACTGCTAAGATCATACTCAAGATTTTCCAGAAAGTTACTCTCCGTGGTTATGTTCATCGTCCGTCTTCCGTCCTCGGTATCATAATCAATCTGTATATTGTACTCTACTGCAAAATTTTTTGTTGAAAACAGGTACCATCCATTCAGATCCTTTGCTCTCCAGAAAATTCTGTAACCATTGGGGTCTCCCCATGTACTATCATAAGACCTAACGATTTCAGGGGCAAAATACTGTGAAAAGTTAGACATATTCAAATCTGCTGTTTTAAAATATGATTTAACACCTTTCACCGGCTTTTTAACTGTTACTTTGCATGTAAGTTTTTTCTTTCCGTATTTGGCGGTGATAACAGCTGTTCCCTTCTTTCTCGCCTTTACAACTCCGGTCTTGGAAACCGTTGCCACACTCTTTTTACTGCTTGTCCAGGTGATTTTCCTTTTGATTCCCTTTGCCTTTAACTTATAACTTTTACCTACATTCAATGTAATGCTTTTCCTGTTCAGTGCTGCTGCCTTGGCTGAAACCGGCATGGCCAGCATGCTCACCAGCATGCAAAGAAACAGGATCCCTGACATTTTTTTGAATCTCTTCATTTCCTATCCCCTCTTGTTTTATAAAGTCTCTTTTGTTTTTATAAAATCTCTTTTATGGATTCTCTTTTGCTATGCCTTTTGTAAAAGGAGCTTACTTATGTGGCTCAAATGGCTGTAGGGTGTAAGACGGAATAGAAAAACTACTGTATTTCTTATGTACGTATTCCGCTACTTTATCATTGTATTCAAAATAAGTGAATTTTTTCATCTTCAGGTATGTGTCATATGGGCCATATTGGATACTCTTTACAGCTTTTTTATTCACAAACACAAGCGTTCCCTGTGCCCTGGAGCATACTTTATCTGTAATGCTTACATTCGTATGTTCTTTTGTCCAGTAAGCATCTGTGGCACTTCCGGCACCAGATATCTGAAGCTTTGCCTCCCTGGTCGCTCTGGTTCCGTCCTCATCATTGTAAACAATGTTAAAAACAAATTCCGCCGCATAGTTTTTTGCGGTAAGCAGATACCAGTTAGGATCCTTACACTTTAACATAATGTAGCATCCGTCTCTTTCTCCCCACATATCATATCTTGGAATAGTTACATAGGTGAAATACTGTGAAATATTAGACGCATTCACCTTGACAGTTTTAAAATATGATTGAGGGAATTTTGTATCTTTCACCGGCTTTTTAACTGTTACTTTGCATGTAAGTTTTTTCTTTCCGTATTTGGCCGTGATAACAGCTGTTCCCTTCTTTCTCGCCTTTACAACTCCGGTCTTAGAAACCGTTGCCACACTCTTTTTACTGCTTGTCCAGGTGATTCTTCCTTTGATTCCCTTTGCCTTTAACTTATAACTTTTACCTACATTCAAGGTAATGCTTTTTCTGTTCAGCGCTGCTGCCTTGGCTGAAACCGGCATGGCCAGCATGCTCACCAGCATGCAAAGAAACAGGATCACTGACATTTTTTTGAATCTCTTCATTTCTCTTCCCCCCATAATGATATACTATATTTTTTGCCTGAATCAGGCATTCATTTCTATTATAAATATTAGCATTTTCAAACACAATTACCCTGCTGCATAGTATCGTAATTCGTCTTGCAGGAGGTGCCTCATGAACCAGTGGCCTGATTTTGCTGCACATCTTTGCAATCCTGCCAGAAACTATTCATCTGCATATTATTGAAAAGCTGCCTTGGCTGTATCTACAGGATGCTCCGCTTTATTGTCAATGTCTGTATCATTTCCTGCGAATATGCTTCCTGCAAAATCAAGCACTTCTGTTCCCGGCAGATTGTTGATACAGACAGCCGTTCCGTTATCAGTAAACGTATTATTTAAATAGTTTGGCGCAGAGCCATAAGAAGTGCTGCTGTTAAATTTCAATGCCGTTATATTATTTGTAAAAGTACAATCCATTGCATTGACCCATGCCCCATTTTGTGCAAACGCTGCAGTATCCCATCCGTCAAAGCTGCACTGGGAAAGAAGTACCAGACAATACGCATTCAGACCGGTTCCTGAATTTCCAGCAAAATGTACGCCGGATATATCAGCATAATTTCCATTCATTCCTCTCATACTTACGGTTCCGGTAAAGGTAGTGGTGATGTCCTCTTCTGTGCTTCCATAAATCCCCCATACATGATCTCCGAAAACAATATCTCCATCATAGGTCACTGCCGGAAGATGAAGATATACTGTGGTATCTGATGGCACTTCTTCCTCAATGGAAGCCAACAGTGCCTTTAATTGATCGGTTGTTTCCATCGGAGTATCCTCGAAATAATAAGTAACTGCTTTCTGCTTTTCCAATGTAAGCTTTGTACGTAGGGAAATCGTATCTCCGTTTTCCATAGTCAGCATCCATTCAATGTCATTGGTGCCGCTGTCCGCATGAAAAAGGATATCCGATACATATGCTGCATCTGGAAAGCTTTCATTATGAGTTGGTTCCACAAACTCCATCTTCTGAGAATTTTCATAAGGCTTTGTATTTACCTGGCAGGACTTAACCTTTTCTGTAAATTCTTTCCATGCCAGCTTCCCGGTTTTCTGATCAAGAACATACAGCTGACAAGGCAGTGCACTGTCCATCCCCTCAGACAGTGTATCGGTACGCTCTCCCTGTGCATGTCCTGTCACACCATCTTCCTGGGAAAAAGTCAGCAGAACCTTATATGATTTATCTTTATCCTGATAAACGATCTGCGCGCCGCCTTCGTATTTTTGGGGCTTGTGATGCATAAAAAAAACAGTCCCCACAACTGCACTCAGGATCAGGATAGTCAGAATGATCAACGCTTTCTTCTTCCATCGTCTGGGTGGTTTTATCTCCTTTTTTTCTGTCTGAACTGCTGTACAATGCGGACAAAAGGATGCTTCATCCGGTATCAGCTGTCCGCATTTTATACACTTTTTGCTCATTGATTTTCCCTCTTGTTATTTATAAAATCTCCATCAGATGAAGAATATTTTTGTATCTTTTTTCCGGACTGACCATTGTACATCTTTGTACGATCCTTCCCATTCTGCCACCAGCAAGCTTTCGTGATGGATGCTCCCCGGTAAGCATAATATTAAGCAAAATGCCCAGCGCATAAATATCTGCACGCCCATCAGATTGTGACAGACCATACTGTTCAGGTGCTGCATATCCGGTAGTGCCAAGGATCTGTGTGTCTTCCCGGTTATTGTTTTTATAGATCCTGGAAGCATCAAAATCAATGAGAACTACTTCTTTTCCACGTATGATAATGTTCTCTGGTTTTACATCCCTATGTACTACCCCCATAGAATGGAGCACCCACAAAGCCGAACATAATTTCCTGGTGATCTGTCTTGCCTCTCTGCTTGTAAGAAGGCCTCCTTCCAGAAATTCCCCCAGATTATCTCCCTGTACATACTCCTCCAAAAGAGCTGTCCTGCCCTCCTTCTCACCAACTTCCATGATCTGCGGCAAATTGGGACAGTATATGGCAAGAAGCTTTCGATATACCTCACTATTTCCTGAAAAATGCTTAAAAACATACAGGGTGCCACTGCTTTTGTGACGCACAAGAGAAACTTCCCGTTGTTCACTTTTTTTAAAAAATCGGATAGTATCATATTCATAATGGACTGCTTCCAGAAGATTGTCATAAAGATTCATTGTTTCCATTGCAAATTCTGCTCGAACGGTACGCCTATTCTGAAATCAGCGGTACATTCATTCTGATTTAGCGGTACGCGTTTTCTGCTCAAAACGGTACG
>NZ_JAOQJL010000032.1:0-45870 GCF_025566965.1 Blautia ammoniilytica
AAAAACCGAACCGCACTCTCACTAAACTCAGCTTCGCTTCGTCAAGTGATCGTAGTGTTAAAGAATTTTCGAGAATCGTATGTGTTTCACTGTTTAGTTATCAATGTTCGTGTTGTCTGTTAGCAACTTGATTACTATATCATAATCTCCTGCCATTGTCAACAACTTTTTGAATCTTTTCAGATCCAAGCGGAGAAGGAGGGATTTGAACCCTCGCGCCGCTATTAACGACCTACTCCCTTTCCAGGGGAGCCCCTTCGGCCAGCTTGGGTACTTCTCCAAATCGCCCTACAACTCTTCATTTCACAAATGAAGCGTTATTTATTATAACTCACAGGCCATGCTTTGTCAAGCACTTTTTTATTTTCCTGCAAGAAGCGGAGAGAGTGGGATTCGAACCCACGCGCCCTTGCGGACAAACGGTTTTCAAGACCGCCTCGTTATGACCACTTCGATATCTCTCCAGATGTTTGTAAATACATACACCAACCTTTTCTCTGTCAGTGCCTGATTATTTTATCACCAATCATGCCTTGTGTCAACACAATTTTTTAGTTTTTCAAATCTTTTTTAGTTCTCCTGAAAAAAGGCCTGTGCTATTTTCAGATCCTCTGGCGTTGTGATCTTTATATTCCTATATGAGCCCTGTGCCAACCGCACTTTCACTCCTGTTTCCTGCTCCACAACCATAGCATCATCTGTCACCTTGCTCATATCCTTCTTTCGGATGCTTTCATGTGCCCTGCAGATCAAAGCATAAGAAAAAATCTGCGGTGTTTGGATCGTCCATACACAATTTCTATCTGGTGTCTCCAGTACATTTCCCTGGGTATCCGCAATCTTTACGGTATCTTTGGAAGGCATACCAATTACACAAGCTCCTGTCTGTTGTACAGCCGAAAGCCCTCTTCTTAGAATCTCTTCATTAATAAACGGCCTGGCACCATCATGTATAAATACATAATCTGGATTGTCACAAGCCAGTAACCCTGCATATACAGAATCATACCGTTCTTTCCCACCAGGAATAACCCTGGTAACTTTTGAAAATGCGTACTTATCCACAATCTGCTCTTTACAATAGGAAATAACATCCTCACTTGTTACCAGAATAATATCCTGAATCATACTGCTTTCCTGAAAACAATGCAGGGAATAATATAGCACCGGATATCCCTGTATTTCCAGAAACTGTTTCTGTATTTTGCTGTGCATTCTCTTTCCTTTTCCTGCCGCCAGAACAATTGCAGTACATTTCTCACTCATTTCAACGCTCTCCCAATTTCAGGTTAGGAACTGCATTCAGATCCCACCCATGTCTCGTTCCCTTCATAAATTCATAATAAGCAGCCACCCCGATCATTGCTCCATTGTCTGTACAAAAAATAGGAGACGGGCGGTAAAAGCGGAAGCCATTCTCTTTGCATGCCTTTTCCATAGCCTCACGAAGATGTTTATTGGAAGCAACTCCTCCTGCAATAGCCACTTTATCCATATGGAAATCCTTTGCCGCCTGCATAGTATGTTCTACCAGTACATCCACCACTGCTTTCTGGAAAGAAGCAGCAATGTCTGCACGGTTTACTTCTTCCCCTTTCATTTTTGCACCATTTAGATAATTTAGCACCGCTGACTTCACACCACTGAAACTGAAATCATATGGACAATCTTCGATTTTGGCTTTTGGAAATACAATAGCATCCGGATTACCTTCATCCGAAAGCTTATCGATCTTTGGTCCTCCCGGATATCCAAGTCCAATCGCCCTTGCAACCTTATCAAAAGCTTCTCCAGCCGCATCATCCCTTGTCCTTCCCAGAATGCGGAATTTCCCGTAATCTTCTACGATCACCAGATGGGTATGCCCTCCGGAAACGATCAGACATAAAAACGGCGGCTCAAGATCCGGATGTTCAATATAATTCGCAGACACGTGCCCTTCAATATGATGCACGCCTACCAATGGAAGCTTTTTGGCATAAGCAATGGCCTTTGCCTCTGCAACGCCCACCAGAAGCGCCCCCACTAAGCCAGGACCATAGGTAACACCTATAGCATCCAGATCGTCTAATGTTACTCCTGCATCCGAAAGTGCCTGTTCCACAACCTGATTAATCTTCTCAATATGCTTTCTGGATGCAATCTCCGGTACAACACCACCATATAATTTGTGAAGCTCGATCTGTGATGAGATAACATTTGACAAAATGGTTCTGCCGTTTTTTACAACCGATGCTGCTGTCTCATCGCAGGAGCTTTCTATCGCTAGGATCAAATTATCTTTCATTTTTTTCGTCTTCCTCTTCAAATTTTAATTCCAGACTCTTCCCATCTTTGCCAGGCCAGGCATTTGGGAATATTTCTCTGACTTTATCCATGTAATCATCCGGACGGATCAAGGAAGGGCTGTAATGAGTGAGCCACATCTGCTCTACTTTTGCATCCCTGGCAAGGAAAGCCGCTTCCTTAAAGGTCATATGCTTATACCCTTTTGCCTTTTCCACCTTATCTTCTTCACCATACATTCCTTCACAGATAAAAAGATCAGAACCTTTTGCATTTTTCAAAATTGACTCTGTAGGCCGGGTGTCTGTTGTATAAGTAACTTTTAATCCTTTTCTGTCCGGTCCTAAAACCATATCTGGAGTATATACTACTCCGTCTTCTTCCATTGTCATACCTTTTTGTAATGGATTCCAGAATTTCAGGGGAATCCCCTGGCTTCTGGCTCTTTCCGGCGAAAATCTGCCCTGTCTTAAAATTTCCAGGGTATATCCATAACAAAGTACATTGTGATTTACCTTAAATGCAGTGATACGATATCCATTTATTTCAAAAGTCTGCTCTGCGCCTGTGATCTCCATAAATCGAATTTCAAAAGGCAATTCCGGTGCAATCACACGTAGGGCATTTACCACTCGTTCCAGCCCTCTTGGCCCAATCAGGGTCAATGGCTCTGTACGGTCTGCATTTCCCATGGTAAGAAGCAGTCCTGGAAGACCACTGATATGATCTCCATGGTAATGGGTAAAACAAATCACATCTATAGGCTTAAAGCTCCATCCTTTTTCCTTGATAGCCACCTGTGTACCTTCGCCGCAGTCAATCAAAAGGCTGCTGCCATTATACCGGGTCATAAGTGCTGTAAGCCATCTTCTGGGCAAAGGCATCATGCCGCCAGTTCCAACAAGACAAATATCTAACATATATTTCTTATTCCTCTTTACTTTTTTCTGTGAAAAAGTGTATCACAATCCAGATTCTAAAACAAGTAAAAACCTGTTTGGAATACCTTCCGCTTTTCTTTTCATATTCTTAAGAATTTTTTATATTTTTTTAATGTATATTTTCATCTCTTATGTTTATTATAGAATGCAAGTCAAAAAAGAAATTTCAAAAGTGATTGCCTTACTTCTGTTTTTGATGTAAAATCTGCACGGTCGATATAAGATTCGTCAGACAGGAAAGGAACATTATGAATTTGAATCAAAAACCAAAACTTACCAGACGCAGTCTGCTGTGCATTCTCTTTCTTTTTGGTGCAGCTTCACTGCTGATTCTACTTACACTTCCATCCGGTAGCATGTACGGCTCCCAGACAGACTGGTATTGCCAGCATGTTACTCTTGCAGATTATATGCGTAAGCACTTTTATGCCACCGGGCAGCTTCTTCCCGATTTCTCTGGTCTTGGAGGAGGTACCAACTTTTTTGCCTTGTCCTACTACGGGATGCTCCGACCGGATGTACTTTTATCGTATTTTCTACCTGATATATCCGTTGCCGCCATCATCCAGGGGTATGCAGTTTTTGAGATTTTCCTTGGGATTTTTCTCCTATATTACTGGCTTTACAAAAAGGGGCTTACAGACACATCTTGTTTTTGTGCAGGCTTCCTTTACCTTTGTGCAAACTGTCTGTTTCAGGCTCACAGACAAATCATGTTTGTAAACTACCTGCCTTTTGTGATCCTGACGCTGATTGCCATTGACCAGCAGGCGGAATCCATGATTAATAGTTTTCCTCAAAAAACACGGACAAATATGGGCATCGTTTTTTCTTACCTGATGATTTTATTCCATAGCTTTTACTTTTTCCCTGCCTGCTTTGCATCCTGTACTCTGTATTACTGGTTCTCTACCCAAAGCCTGTGCAAAGTTTACAGCAAAGTTCCCAGACGTTTTATAAAACTGTGGTCCGGCTACATTCTCAGTACTGCAGCTGCAGTCTGTTTGTCCATGGCAGTTCTGCTGCCCACCGGACTTGCCATCCTGGAAAATAAAAAAGATGTAGCTCCTACTCCTTTGTACAAGATCCTTACTGTCAACCCAACAATGGACAGTCTTCTTTACAGTGTTTATGGATGCGGGCTTACCCTGATCTGCCTTTACACAGTTTTATTAAGCATCCGTCGAAAATCAACCCGATCCTTTGCCTGCATTTTACTGTGTTTTTTATTTTTTAATATTTTTTACTGGATCCTGAATGGAACCTTATATGTGCGTCCCAAAAGCCTGATCCCATTCATGCCGCTGATCCTTTACCTGACAGCACTTACACTGGAAGAATTAAAAGCCCGGCGAATCCGTCACAGCCTTCCCCTTGCACTATGCTGTCTGATTCCGGTTATCGTACAGATTCTTTTTGTTTCCCATGATAACCAGTTCAAGATTCTGATGGCATTAGATGGGTTATGTCTGGTCTTATTTTCTGCTTCCGGATCAATTTGTAAAAAAAGAAAGCTTCTGGCACAGGGACTGGCTTTTCTCCTGATCCTGGTGCTGCCTGCCAAGATTTATCTGAATAAATCCGGAAGGGAAGAATATGTTTCTGCCACAGATGACTCCAGAAGTACTTTTTCCGACAGCCAGATCTTGAAGCTTTGCAAGGACTCACAAGCAAGGATGGATACTCTGGAGCGTCCGTACACCAACAGCAATTATATGGTATGGGGTACCCAGAACAGGAGCAGCATCTACTCTTCCGTATCTAACAGTACCTACAATCAATTTTATTATGATACTCTCCGCAACTCCATCAGTAACCGCAACCGGGTTGCAGTCACCATGCACAGCAATCCTTTTCAAGAATATTTGATGGGCGTACGTTATATCCAGACAACCAAAGAACAGCTGCCTGCCGGATACCAGATAAAGGCCGAGAAAAATGGCCATGTTCTGGCTGAAAATGATCAGGTACTTCCTTTGGCTTATGGAAGTACTTCGCTTATAAGTGAAGCTTCCTTTGACCGACTGACCTATCCCCAGAACCTGGATACTCTTGTCAACCGTACGATTGTACCTGATTCAGTGGCATCAGACAGTACTATATCCAGTTCCAGATCATCAGATAATTCTGTATCTGATTTCGGATTATCGAATAGTTCTGCCTATCAGTCCCAGATGAAGCCTTACGCTCTGCCAGAAAACTTTTTTGCCAGAAAAAGCACAAAGAAACAGATATCCATCACCCGAAATCTCCCAAAAAATATCTCCGCATCACAACTGTTGTTGGTTTCCTTTGATGTAGTTTACGATGGAGCTTCAGATATTTCTGTTTCCATAAATGGAATTAAGAACTGTCTTTCCGGAAGCAATGCACCCTACCCCAACCAAAACAATACCTTTACCTATATGCTTTCTTCCGAAAAAGGACTTTCCAATCTGGATCTGGTATTTTCAAAAGGAAATTATAAAATAACCAATATTACTGCCTATACTTTGCCATTATCCACATTTCATCATCCAGGGATCGTCACTTTCCACAATCAAGGCACCAAAGGCAGTGAATTATTGAAAGGCACCATTTCCATGGATCAGGATGGATATTTTGTCACATCCTTTGCCTATGCCAAAGGATATCAGGCATTTATAGATGGTAAAGAAATTCCAGTACAGACTGTAAACAAAGCATTTGCAGGATTTCCGTTAAAAAAAGGGGCACATGAAATCCAATTAAAATTCCATGCACCCGGTAAAAAAGCTGGCTTACTGATCAGCCTGATCGCATCCTGCGGCCTGCTCTTTGAAAGCCTTGCATATTCAATTCTGGCGATACGTCATAAGAAGCGCATCCTCCACAGGATCAGAGTAGTAACCTTTACGGATCCCATCTCTGGTAAATCCAGAGCGTTCATAAAGACGAATAGCCCCAGAATTTCCCGCGCGGACTTCAAGATGAATGGTGGTAATCCCTCTCTCACCGGCAAGTCTGATTAAACTTTGCATAAGGAACCCGCCAACTCCCTCTTTCTGGCGGGTTCTTTTGATTGCAACATTCGTAATGTCACCTTCGTCAAGAACCATCAGAAGCCCACAGTACCCAATAATCTCTCCCTTATCCTCTACTACCAGAAACATAGCATTGTCCTTAAGCACAAAAGTAAGGAAACCTTCCTTTGTCCAGGGAACAGAAAAAAGGTCTTTCTCTATCTCCATGACCTGATCCAGGTCTTCTACCAGCATTTCCCTGAGGATCATGCTTTTCCCTCCCTCTGGACCCGTTCCCTCTCAGCCTGGGAAAGCCTAAGGTATTCCGGAATATGCTCCATTGCAGTCTGGATCCTGCCATCTTTGTAATAAACCTCTCCCAGAGCAGCTACCGCAGCCGCTCTTTGTTTATTCACATGTGCAGGTGCGAAAGAAAATGGCATCTTCAGCTCAGCTTGGATCGTTTCCCTAAACACTGGCACTCCATCTCCCAGGAAAGTCACTGGTTCTTCCAGCCGGTTCAAAATGCCAATCAGCTCCTGGATGGGCACAGCCATCTGCCCTTCTACCTGAACCAGCCTGTGGTCCTTAAATCTGTAAATCCCTGTATACACCTGACCCCTCCTGGCATCCATAATAGGGCAGACAAGCCCGGACACATCATAAAGATTATATGCCAGTGCTTCCACTGTAGGAACCGGGATCAGCGGCTTGTCAAGAGCAAGCCCAAGCCCCTTTGCTGTAGCTGACCCGATACGAAGTCCTGTAAAAGAGCCAGGGCCTGCTGCCACTGCCACTGCATCTAACGTATTCAGATCAAACTCTGTCATCTTTACGATCTCATCCAACATGGGAAGTAAAGTCTGGGAATGGGTTTTTTTATAATTCACTGTATATTCTGCCAGAAGATTATCATCCTCCACAATTGCTACAGTTGCTACTATTCCTGAACTGTCTAATGCTAAAATTCTCATTTTTATTCTCCTATCGTAATCTTCCGGTAATCAAAACCTTTCTCCAGGTCTTTTTCTATGGTGATTCGTATCACATGTTCCGGAAGGATCTCACGGATCAAATCTGCCCACTCGATGAGGCAGATCCCTTCTCCGAAAAAGTAATCGTCATATCCGATTTCTTCCATTTCTTCAATATCTCCGATACGATATACATCAAAATGGTATAACGGAAGCCTGCCTGTATCATATTCCTGTATAATGGTAAATGTGGGACTGCTGATCGCTTCTGTGATCCCAAGTCCTGCTGCAACCCCCTGGGTAAACACGGTCTTTCCTGTGCCCAGATCACCATCCAGGGTATAAATCTGACCTGGGGATGCCTTTTCACCAAGAGCTTTTCCCAATGCAAAGGTTTCTTCGGCTGAATTGGTCTCTATAATCATTTCTTTTAGTAACCACCTTTTCTTTTTCTTGCACATTCATTCTCTGAATATTATAATAAAACAATTAAGGATTTACAATACTTATAAAGGAGATTTCAATATGACAAACCCAATCATAACCATTACTATGGAAAACCAAGATGTGATAAAAGCAGAGCTTTATCCGGAAATTGCCCCCAATACAGTGAATAACTTTATCAGCCTTGTCAAAAAAGGCTTCTATGACGGCCTGATCTTCCATCGTGTGATCTATGGCTTCATGATCCAGGGAGGATGCCCGGATGGAACCGGTATGGGCGGCCCCGGCTACAGCATCAAAGGAGAATTTGCACAGAATGGCTTTGCCAATGATCTTAAGCATACTGCCGGTGTTCTTTCCATGGCTCGCGCCATGCATCCTGATTCTGCAGGCAGCCAGTTCTTCATCATGCATAAGAACGCCCCACATCTTGATGGCAGCTATGCAGCTTTCGGCAAAGTAATAGAAGGCATGGAAGTAGTAAACCGTATCGCTGAAGAAGAAACTGATTACAGCGACAGACCGCTGGATGAACAGCAGATCCATTCCATAACTGTAGAGACCTTTGGTGTGGAATATCCGGAGCCAGAAAAATGCTGATCAGATGATCAGCATTCCCAGATTTTTGTTTCTCCATTTACATCAGCAAAATAAACATCCTTTATCTTTTCCATGGAAGCACGTCCGCTTGTGCCTTCCGTAATATGCTTCTTCACTTGCTGTACCTGATCTTCCGGTACCAGCAGGTGGAGAATTACTTTATCCGTATATTCTGAATCCAGGATGGGCAGACCGTTTTCCCCTGCAATATACTGGATCTTGCCGATCCCAGAATAATCCGTTTCTACTTTCAGGGAAATCCCCAGTTTTTTCGTGATCACCGTACTAGCCGCAAGCCCTGTCTGCACTGCCAAAGAGTAGGCTCTCACCAGTCCGCCTGTTCCAAGAAGCACACCTCCAAAGTATCTGGTAACAACCACTGCCACATTATAAATATCTTGTCCAAGGATCACATCCAACATAGGTCTTCCGGCTGTACCGGATGGTTCCCCATCATCACTGCATCTGGTAGCTTCCCGGTTCATCCCAACAGAATACACATAGCAGTTATGTCTTGCATCCCAGTATTTCTTACGCATTTCCTCTATGAAGGCAAGTGCCTCTTCTTCGCTTTCCACCGGCCGCACAGTCGCAATAAACCTGGATTTCTTTTCGATAATCTCTCCTTCACCGCCAGCATATACGGTCTTATACTCTTTTTGCATTTCACACAGCCTCCATGGTCTTTGGTACCCTTTTATGATATATTTTTTCACAAATCGTCTTTCATATGAATCTTCCTTAATGATAATGAAAATATGTTTCTCCGTCAATCATTTTGTAAAAAAAGAAGAGGACCTGCAAAGTCCCCTTCTTGTAATACAATTATTTTCCCTTTTCTTCTGAATACCTTCTGTCAAATACGGTTATGGTTAGAGTATGATTTCTATTTCTTATAAATTTATGAAAAATGTGAATTTTTCATTTCATGCTTTAATTACTTATACTTATTTGATATAATAGAACGGATTATAAAGGAGGAATATCATGAACTACGGAAAAAAATCCACTGCACGGAAACGTAATGCTCTCATCTCCCGTTCTTCCATGATGGGACAAAGAGCACATGTTTCACTGATCCGGCTTCTGTTTATGGGTCTGATCACACTCTGTGTAGTAGTTACCTGTGTGGGGATCGGCTCTGTCCGTGGAGTGATCGCAAATGCCCCCGATGTAGAGAATGTAGATATCATGCCCCTTGGCTATGCCACATTCCTGTATGATGATGAAGGGAATCAGATCCGTAAGCTGGCTGCTCCGGATGCCAACAGACTTCCTGTTTCCATCGACCAGATTCCCCTGGATCTGCAGCATGCAGTTGTAGCCATAGAGGATGAGCGTTTTTACGAGCATAATGGTATTGATGTGCGAGGCATCCTGCGTGCTGCCGTAAAGGGTCTTACATCCGGCGGTCATTTTTCAGAGGGTGCCAGTACCATTACCCAGCAGCTTCTTAAGAATAACGTATTTACCAACTGGACAAATGAGTCCACCCAAATCGAGCGTATTACCCGTAAGCTTCAGGAGCAGTACCTGGCAGTTCAGATTGAGGAAAAGATCGGTGATAAGAATGTGATCCTTGAGAACTATCTGAACACCATCAACCTTGGTGCAGGTGCTTATGGAGTACAGGCAGCATCCCGTCAGTATTTTAACAAAGATGTATGGGATCTGAATCTTTCAGAATGTGCTACTTTGGCAGGTATTACCCAGGCTCCTACCAAATACAATCCTATCAGCAACCCCAAGGAAAATGCCAAAAGGCGTAAGGAAGTCCTTCAGCATATGCTGGATCAGGAATATATCGACCAGGCACAGTATGACGAAGCACTGAATGATGATGTGTATTCCAGGATCCAGGCTGCACAAGCTGAGCAGACCCAGACAGACAGTAATATTTATTCTTACTTTGAGGATGCCCTGAACCAGCAGATCATCAATGACTTGATGAATATCAAAGGATATACCAAGACTCAGGCACAGAATATGCTGTACAGCGGTGGTCTGAAGGTTATGACCACACAGAGTCCTTCCATCCAGAAGATCCTTGATGAAGAATATGCTGACCCTAGTAATTATCCGGATTATGTCCAGTATGCACTTGACTATGCACTTACTGTGAAGACTCCTGCCGGTGAGCAGGTAAACTACAGCAAAGAGATGATGAAGCTTTATTTCCAGAACGAGGATCCTTCCTTTGACCTGCTGTTTGATTCACAGGAAGAAGGACAGACCTATGTGGATCGCTATAAGGCAGACATCCTTTCCGATGGCAGCCAGGTAGTAGCAGAGCGTGTGAATTTCGCACCACAGCCCCAGTCCTCCATGACCGTTATCGACCAGCATACCGGCTATGTAAAGGCTATGATCGGAGGCCGTGGTGAGAAGACAGCCAGCCTGACCATGAACCGTGCCACAGATTCTACCCGTCAGCCTGGTTCTACCTTTAAGATTGTTTCCACTTATGCCCCAGCCTTGAATGAGCTTGGCATGTCCCTGGCAACTACCTTTGAGGATGAGCCTTACAATTACCCAAGCGGACAACCGGTGAAGAATGCAAGTGGTTCCTACAGCGGTACAACTACTATCCGTACTGCGATCCGTAACTCCATCAATGTTGTGGCTGTCAAATGCCTGGAGCAGGTAACTCCAGAACTTGGCCTGCAATACCTGGACAACTTTGGATTCTCCACTCTGGCTCATGGAACAGAAGCAGACACAGATGCCAATGGCAATGTTTACACAGATGCCAATCTCCCAATGGCACTTGGAGGACTTACCTATGGTATTACCAACATCGACCTGTGTGCAGCATACGCTACCATTGCCAACAGCGGCAATTATATCAAACCTGTTTATTACACCAAGATCCTTGATCACAATGGCAATGTACTGATCGAGAATACATCTGCTGAAAAGTCTGTGATCAAAGAAAGCACCGCTTTCCTTCTTACCAGCGCTATGGAGGATGTAGTGCAGCAGGGTACAGGTACTGCATGTCAGCTGGATAATATGGCAGTTGCAGGTAAGACTGGTACTACCGACCAGTACAATGACCTTTGGTTTGCAGGATTTACGCCGTATTACACATGTGTTGTATGGTCCGGCTACGATGATAATCAGAAGATCCCGGATGATGCCCGTAACTTCCACAAGAACTTATGGAGAAAGGTTATGTCCAGGATCCATGAAGGTTTGGAATACCGTGACTTCCAGCAGCCGTCCAGTGTTGAGAAAATCAGCATTTGTTCTGAGACAGGTCTTCTGCCACGTACAGGGTGCCCGGTTATTGAAGAGTATTTTGATGTTGGCACTGTGCCTACAGAATATTGCGACCAGCACTTCTATGAAATTCCTGATGAAGAAACAGAGGGAGAACTGGTTCTGGATCCGGATCTTACACAGACTCCGGATGATCCCAACAATCCTGGCACTCCGGAAGAGCCTGTAATTCCGGACAATCCGGATAATACCGGTGGCGATGGTACCGGCGGTGATGGTACCGGTGGTGATGGTACCGGCGGCGATAATACCGGTGGTGATAATACCGGCGGCGATGGCACTGGTGGTGATGGTACCGGAGGCGATTACACCGGTGGCGATAATACCGGTGGCGAAGGTACGGATGATATTGTTTACTACTAACTTTCACCATAAGGGGGACTGTGGGTGAATACCAGCTTTCCACATCCTCAGTGATAAATAAAAAGATCCCTGCAAGGACAAGACTTTTTAGCCTTTTTCCTTGCATGGGATCTTTTTTTATAAGAAATTGTATTGCCTTAATGATATTTATGCATCCGTACATAATAGCTGATGCATAGGATCACAGTGGCTCCGCTCCATGCTGTAACTTCCGCAAAGAAAACACCGTCCCTTCCAATAAAATAAGGAAGAATCAGTGCAGCACTGATACGCATTGCAAATTCAGTCATACCACTTACCATAGGCATTAACGTATCTCCCAGTCCCTGAAGCGCAGATCTGTATACATACAGGAAGTACAAAACCCAAAGCATGGCAGCCATAATAGAAAGGTATTTAAAAGCAATTGCCAATACTTCCTGTGTCTGCTGTGGTTCACCTGAGATGAAAAGTGAAAGAATACTTTTTCCAAAGAAAAACATGGCAGCGGAAATGATCAGTGATGTAAGCAGGGAAAGCAGCATACTGCAGCGGACACCTTTCCGGATCCTGTCGATCCTTCCGGCTCCCAGATTCTGACCCACATAAGTAACGATGGCATATCCATAGGAAATAGCTGCCATTTCCAGCAGACCATAAAGCTTGTTTGTAGCTGTAAATCCAGCCACAAAAAGGAAACCGTAACTATTGATCACATACTGGACTGCCAGACCGCCTAAACCGATGATAACATTCTGGAATACAACAGGAATACCAAGCTTCATCAGACATGCGTTCATACCGGAGGCAGGCATAAAATCTGCTCTGGACAGATGGACAATATCAATTTTGCGTAAAATCAGAAAACAATAAACAGCAGAAAAGCTTTGTGCGATCACAGTTGCGATTGCTGCTCCTGCAACACCCCATCCAAAGCCTGCCACAAACAGGATGTCCAGTACGACATTCAGTACAGATGCAATGATCATTGCAGTCAGTGGTGTTTTACTGTTTCCCATAGCCCTTAAAGCAGAGGCAAACATATTATAGGCTGAAGCAGCCGGAATTCCGCAGAAAATAATGCGCAGATATAATAATGACATTCCCATAATATTGGAAGGTGTATGCAGCCCTGTTAATACCAGTGAAGCAAAGGACTGGCTGAAAATGAATACTCCCACTGCACTGAATGCAGTCAGTCGATAACTGTGTGCCAAAGATTTGCGCAGATTTTCATAATCCTTTGCCCCGTAATACTGCGAGAGTTGAATGGAAAAGCCCTGGGTGAGTCCGGTAGATACACCTGTGACAACCCACATCAAAAAGTCAACAGCACCCAACGCGGCAAGAGCCTCCACGCCTGCAACCTGTCCAACGATCATGGTATCCACCATAGTATAAAGCTGCTGACAGATATTCCCCAGCATCAGGGGAATTGCAAAAAAAATGAGCAACCGTCCCGGCGAACCGGAGGTCATATCCTGGATCTTGGTTTTCATTAGTATAAAATTTCCTTTCCGGAGCATAGTTAAAAAAGATTAAGAATTTTTTTTCAAATACACTCTGATATTTACAGTGATAATTTTAACATCATTAATGTGAAAATAAAATATAATATTTATGACTCTGGAACCCATTTGTTTTGATTGAGGCTTTGATTGGAAAAGGATTTCTTGTGCAAATCTCCAAACTGATGTAAAATAAGATTACTCAGTTTGGAGGTCTGATTTTTATGTGGAATGAAATAAAAGATTTCACTGCACCGGAACTGGATGTTTATGCCAGAACATCGGAAGTACAGCTTTTAAGATACTATGAACCAAAATCTGGAATTTTTATTGCAGAAAGTCCGAAAGTGATTGAGCGTGCCTTAAATGCAGGATATCAGCCGATTTCTTTTCTGGTAGAGCACAAAGATCTGATAGGAGAGGCGAGGGAAATTCTGGAACAGTATACAAATGTGCCTGTCTATACTGCGAAATATGAACTATTGGTTAGGCTGACCGGATTTGCTCTTACGCGCGGAATGCTCTGTGCAATGCACAGAAATCCACTGCCATCCATAGAGGAAGTCTGCAGAAACGCCAACCGCATAGCAGTTCTTGAAAATGTTGTAAATCCTACAAATATCGGAGCTATTTTCCGCTCAGCAGCAGCACTCCATATGGATGCAGTACTCTTGACTGGTGGATGCAGTGATCCGCTTTACCGGCGTGCAGCCAGAGTGAGCATGGGCACCGTATTCCAGATCCCCTGGACATACTTTGATAAAAAAAATATATGGCCGCAGGATGGAATGCAGATCCTACAAAAGTTGGGATTCAAAACAGCTGCAATGGCTCTGCGTGACGATTCTGTAGGAATTGATGACAAAGCACTCCGATCAGAAAAAAAATTGGCAGTCATTCTCGGAACTGAGGGCGACGGCCTTACATCACAGACGATTGCAAACAGTGATTATACCGTGAAGATACCAATGTCCCACGGAGTAGATTCCCTGAATGTAGCTGCCGCAAGTGCGGTAGCCTTCTGGGAGCTGGGACACAGATAAAATATGCTCCCTCCTAAGTGACAAGTTGTTATTATTTCACTTGTCCACCTAGAAGGGAGCATATCAATTTCCTGAAAGTCTTTTTTAGTCCTTGATCACCATTCGTGCAGTTCCGTAAATCCCGGCATCATTTCCCAGCGTAGCAAGTACGATCGGTGTATCCTTACATGTTGGGAACGCATACTTCCTGTAATATTTCTGGATACAGTCTATCAGCGGCTGTCCTGCCCTGGAAACTCCTCCGCCGATCACGATGGTCTGTGGATCGATCACACAGCAGAAAATACCAAGCGCCCTGCCCAGTATATCTCCTACTTTTTCCATGATCTGTACAGCCAGTACATCTCCGTCCTTGTATGCATCCAGAACCTGCTTTGCGCTCAGCTTGTCCATATTCTTTCTGAGAACGCTCGGAGCCTGAGTGGAATCAAGTACCCTCTTTGCAACACGGACAATACCGGTTGCTGAAGCATACTGCTCCAGACATCCATGATTACCACAGTTACAGCTTTCTGCTTCCTCGCTGTTCATATTGGCATGTCCCACTTCACCGCCGGCGCCGTGGAAACCAGGTACGATCTTACCATCAACTATAATACCACCGCCAACGCCTGTACCAAGTGTAAGGAGTACTACACTCTTAGCACCCTCTGCAGCACCTTTCCAAGCCTCTCCCAAAGCAGCTACATTGGCATCATTGGCAGCCTTTGCAGGAAGTCCGGTCAATGCACTGATCTCTGCTGCAACAGCCTTAAATCCCCAGTGAAGGTTTACCGCAAGGGGAACCTCGCCGTTCTCATTCACAGGTCCCGGGATCCCGATACCAACACCATCAATATCGCCTTTCTCAATTCCACGTTCTTTGATCTTATCTTCAATAGTCTTTGCTATATCCGAAAGGATCGCAGCTCCTTCATTTTCTGTACGGGTAGGAATCTCCCATTTTTCTACCAGTGTTCCATCAGTAAGAAACAATCCACATTTGACAGATGTTCCTCCCACATCAATACCAAAACAATAAACTCCCATAATCTTATCCTTTCCATTGTCTTTTTTATTTCGTTAATCAAATTAATACCTTATAATCAATTATCCCGTTTCTTCGCTATATTGGCCTGCACACGCTTATACAGTTCTTCTGCAGCATTATAGCCCATCTTCTTCTGTCTGTGGTTGACTGCAGCTGCTTCAACGATCACTGCCAGATTACGGCCCGGACGTATGGGCAGAGAATGGCATACAATCTTATTCCCCAAGTATTCTGTATATTCCTCATGAAGTCCCAGTCGGTCATATTCTTTGTCCTTATCCCACTCTTCCAGACGGATCACCAGGTCTACAGACTGTGTATTCTTAACACTTTCCACACCAAAAAGGGTCTTTACATCAATGATACCGATCCCTCGAAGTTCAATAAAATGCCTGGTAATATCCGGTGCAGAGCCTACCAGGGTTACATCGCTAACCTTACGCAGTTCTACTACATCATCACTTACAAGACGATGACCTCGCTTGATCAATTCCAGTGCAGCCTCACTCTTGCCGATCCCGCTTTCGCCTGTGATCAGAACACCCTCACCATATACATCCACCAACACTCCGTGAATAGAAATGCAGGGAGCAAGCTGTACACCAAGCCAGCGGATGATCTCAGCCATAAAGCTGGAGGTACTTCTCTCTGTTACAAAAGTAGGCACATTATACTTATATGCCAGGTCGATCATATCCTGAGACGGCCTTGTCATGGTACTAAATACAACACAGGGAATCTTGCTGGAAATAAAGCGCTCATACTTGAACTGTCTCTCTTCATCATTCAGCTGCATCAAATAGGTATACTCTACATATCCGATAATCTGCACCCGCTCATTTGCAAAATGCTCCAGGTATCCTGTAAGCTGAAGAGCAGGACGGTTAATCTCAGCTGTTTTAATATAAATATCTGTAAAATCAATATCTGGCGTCAGATTTGTCAGATTCAGCTCCTGAGCCATTTTTGTCAACTGCACACCTTTCATGGTCTATCTCCTCGCTTTTAGAAATATTCGCTCTTATTATAACACGCGTTGAAAATAATTTATATATTTTTTCCTTTTTTGTGAAAAAAATCATAAACCTGGCTGGCACTTTTCATATTCATGGTTTCCGTAGATGCCAATTCTTCCACTGAAGCTTCCTGGATCTTCTCTAGGGACTTAAATTTACGCATCAGGGCCTTTCTTCTGGCATCTCCGATCCCCGGAATATCATCCAACACAGAATGTACCTGCTCCTTGCTTCGCAGGGAACGATGAAATTCGATGGCAAATCTGTGTGCTTCATCCTGGATCCTGGTGATCAGATGAAAACCTTCGCTGCTGGTGTCGATGGGGATCTCCACATTATTGTAATACAGTCCTCTGGTCCTGTGGTTATCATCTTTTACCATACCGCATACCGGAATATCCATCCCCAGATTTTCCAACACCTTCAAAGCGATATTTACCTGTCCTCTTCCACCGTCCATCAGAATCAGATCCGGAAGTCTGGAAAAGCTGTCAAATTCTCCCTTGCTTTCATGGGTAAAACGCCTTGTAAGCACTTCTTCCATGCTGGCATAGTCATTAGGACCCTGCACCCATTTAATCTTAAATTTACGGTAATCTGACCGTTTTGGTCGTCCCTTCTCATAGACCACCATGGAACCAACCGACTCAAAGCCACTGATATTGGAAATATCATAAGCCTCCATACGCACCAGATCTTTCAGGTTCAACCAGTTCTCTACTTCCTTTACAGCTCCAATGGTTCTGCCCTCTTCCCTTTTTATTCGTTCTCTGTCCTTTGCCAGAACCATTCTTGCATTTTCCAGTGCCAATTCCACCAGCTTTTCTTTCGTTCCTTTTACAGGTACACGGATATGCACCTTCTGACCTCTGCGCCCGGACAACCACTCTTCGATCACCTGCCTGTCCTCAATGTCTTTCTGCAGCATGATCTCCCTTGGAATAAAAGGCGTTCCTGCATAAAACTGCTTCAGAAAGCTGGACAATACCTGCTCTGCCTTATCTCCTCTTGCCACCCGCAGAAAGAAGTGATCCCTTCCGATCAGCTTGCCGCTTCGCATGAAAAACACCTGCACTACTGCATCCTGTTCTCTCAGATCAAGGCTTTCATCCATAGAAACTGCAATAATATCTTTGTCCTCTTCTCCGTAAGTTGTAATCTTCTGGCGTTCACCAATCTTACGTATGCTCTGTATCAGATCTCTGTATCCTGCCGCATCCTCAAACCGCATTTCTTCTGATGCCGTCTCCATTTTATGGGTAAGCTGCTGGATTGTTTCCTGAAAATCCCCATTCAGAAACTTCAGTACCTGATCAATATTCTTTTTATACTCCTGCTGGCTTACATTGCCCTGACAGGGTGCCATACATTGCTCCATATGATAATACAGGCAGGGACGATCATTATAATTTTCTTTAGGAATGTTTCTGTTACAGGAACGCACCTTATACAGCTTTCTTACAAGCTCGATCACATCTTTTACAGCCCCTGCACTTGTATAGGGGCCAAAATATCTTGCCTTATCCTTTTTCATGGTTCTGGAAAACAGAACTCTCGGATAGGGTTCCTGAACGGTTACTTTAATAAAAGGATATGTTTTATCATCCTTCAGCATTGTATTATATTTAGGTCTGTGTTCCTTGATCAGATTACATTCCAGTACAAGGGCTTCCAGCTCTGAGTCTGTGATAATATACTCAAACCTGGTAATGTGTGTCACCATCTGCTCGATCTTTGCCCCTTTATTCCTGCTGCTCTGAAAATACTGGCGCACTCTGTTTTTCAGGCTGACCGCCTTTCCAACATAAATGATCTCATCCTTTTCCCCATGCATAATATAAACGCCAGGCTTTCCAGGCAATTTTTTCAGTTCCTCTTCGATCAAAAACATATTATGGATCCTTTCGCCTTCATCAAGAATGCCTCGGCATTCTTGATGCGAGGTGCGCGTCATGCAATTGCATGACATACTTCTCCTGCGCACCTCTGCAATCCTGCCGGAGGCTATATCAGCTGGGGGATTGACTCCCAGCTGATATAAGAGCCGGGATACCTGCTTCAAGCTGTATTCCCGGCTCCATTTCACATCTGTTATTCTTCTGTTGGCTCTGTCTGAGCAGATACCTCTAAGATCTGGCTCTCTTCCTTATCGGTTTCTGCCTGAGCAGGCTCTTTGTCCTCCAGTTGGTTAAGATCCAGCTCATCCAGATTTTCCGGCACATCCATTCCCTTTTCTACAGCCCGGAAGATCTTCATAAATTCCTTACCGGTAATCGTTTCTTTGCGGATCAGATAATCAGCGATCTTGTCCAATGCTTTCCTGTGTCCGCTCAGCAATGTCTTTGCCTCTTCATAAGAGCGATGCATCAATGCCATCACCTCATGGTCCACTTCTGTAGCAGTGTCATCTCCGCAATTCAGCACAGCACGACCGGTAAGGTACCTGTCCTCCTGTGTGGCAAGTCCCATCAGACCAAACTTCTCGGACATACCATACTGGGTGATCATTGCTCTTGCAACCTTAGTCGCCTGTTCAATATCATTAGATGCTCCTGTAGTCACAGTATCAAAGACAATCTCCTCAGCGGCACGGCCGCCAAGATAGCCTACCAGCATAGCTTCCAGTTCTTTCTTAGTATTCAGGTATTTCTCTTCTTCAGGCACCTGCATAACATATCCAAGTGCTCCCATTGTACGCGGCACAATGGTGATCTTCTGCACAGGCTCTGCGTCTTTTTGCAGAGCACTTACAAGAGCATGCCCTACTTCATGATAAGATACGATCTTGCGCTCCTGCGGACTCAAAATGCGGTCTTTCTTTTCTTTTCCCACAAGAACCACTTCTACAGACTCCAGCAGATCCTTCTGAGATACAGCTTTTCGACCATTCTTAACTGCAAGGATCGCAGCTTCATTTACCATATTGGCAAGGTCAGATCCAACAGCTCCTGAAGTAGCCAATGCAATAGCATCAAAATCAACCGTATCATCCAGCAGTACATTCTTTGCATGTACCTTCAGAATATCTACACGGCCCTTCAGATCCGGCCGGTCTACAATCACTCGGCGGTCAAACCTGCCAGGACGAAGCAGTGCAGGATCCAAAACTTCCGGACGGTTAGTAGCCGCCAGGATCAGCAGCCCTTTAGATGTATCAAAGCCATCCATCTCAGCCAACAGCTGATTCAGTGTCTGCTCACGCTCATCATTGCCTCCGCCATAATGGGAATCCCTGCTTTTTCCGATGGCATCAATCTCATCGATAAATACAATACATGGTGCATTCTTCTTCGCTTCTTCGAAAAGATCCCTTACACGGGAAGCACCTACACCAACAAACATTTCCACAAACTCTGATCCTGACAATGAGAAAAACGGTACATGTGCCTCTCCTGCCACAGCTTTTGCCAGAAGTGTCTTTCCTGTTCCGGGAGGCCCTACAAGGAGTGCTCCTTTGGGAAGCTTAGCGCCAATCTCTGTATATTTCCCTGGATTATGAAGAAAATCAACTACTTCCTGAAGGGATTCCTTTGCCTCATCCTGTCCAGCAACATCTTTAAAAGTAATCCCTGTTTCTTTCTGTACATAAGCCTTGGCTCTGCTTTTGCCCACTCCCATCATACCGCCGCCTTTATTCATACGGCGCATAAAGAACATCAAAAGCACAAATAAAAGCAGTGTAGGAAGAAGCACAGAAAGCATCATAGACATAAATTCGCCAAATGCATCCGGCGGTTCAGACTTGAAAATAATACCTGTACCCTCCAGGCGCTTAGTAAGAGCTGTCTCATCCTCTACCTGATTCGTATAATAGGTAATCTCTGAATAGGGACTTGTCTGCTTCTTCGGCACAATCGTCAATGTATCAGACTGAAGGGTAACTTCCTTAACCTGATCCTTTTCCACCATATCAATAAATTTGTCATATGTGATCTCGCTGGAATGATCCTGAAGCATATTGGTAAAAAGACTTAAGCATACCAATGTAACTAAAAGACAGATCAGAAAAGCCAGAATTGACTGATGATTTTTATTGGGTCCCTGCTTCCTGGGATCCCTGTTATCAGGACGCTTGCCATTGGGGTTATTGTCCAAATTATTATTCATTTTGTTCCTCCTCTTGTATCCTTTTTATTATAAAGAGAAATCCAGGATAAATCAACTGCCAGATTATGAAAATACTCTGATTTTTTCTCTCATCTTTTTTCACAAAAAACTAAAAATACTTTCACACAAGCAGGAAATTCTGTAGTATACTGATAGAATGATTCTTATAGATGATGGAGAGGAAATGACAAATGAAAATCGGCTTTGATAATGAAAAATATCTTACAATGCAGTCCGAACATATCCGGGAACGTATTGGCAAATTCGGAAACAAACTATACCTTGAATTCGGTGGTAAGCTTTTTGATGATTATCATGCTTCCAGAGTTCTTCCAGGATTCGAGCCTGACAGCAAGCTCAGGATGCTGATGCAGCTCTCTGATCAGGCAGAGATCGTTATCGTCATCAGTGCTGCCGATATTGACAAGAATAAAGTCCGTGGTGATCTTGGCATCACTTATGATGTGGATGTTCTCCGTCTAATCGATGCATTCACAAGCAGAGGCCTGTATGTAGGAAGTGTATGCATTACCCGCTACGCAGGACAGGAGAGTGCAAACGCATTCAAAAAACGTCTGGAGAAAATGGGGATCCCTGTTTATCTTCATTATTCAATCCCAGGCTACCCAAGTAATACAGCATTGATCGTCAGCGATGACGGTTATGGCAAGAACGATTATATCAAGACAAGCAGACCACTGGTGGTGATCACTGCTCCTGGACCCGGAAGCGGTAAAATGGCTACCTGCCTTTCTCAGCTTTACCATGAATACAAACGTGGTGTTGCTGCCGGTTACGCAAAGTTCGAGACTTTCCCAATCTGGAATATTCCTTTGAAGCATCCGGTTAACTTAGCCTATGAAGCAGCTACCGCTGACTTAAATGATGTAAATATGATCGACCCATTCCACCTGGAAGCTTATGGACAGACTACAGTCAACTATAATCGTGATGTGGAGATCTTTCCGGTTCTTCAGGCTATGTTCGAGAAGATCATTGGCAAATGCCCTTACAAATCCCCTACGGATATGGGAGTAAATATGGCAGGCAACTGTATTATTGACGACGAAGTCTGCCAAGAGGCCTCCAGACAAGAAATCATCCGTCGTTACTATAAGAGCATGCAGGCCCTAGTTTCCGGCACTGGTAAGGAGGATGAAGTTTATAAGATCGAACTTCTCCTGAAACAGGCGCACGCTTCCCTTGAAGACCGCACGGTAGTACCTGCCAGCCTGAAACGCGAACAGGAGACTGGTGGTCCGGCTGCTGCCATGGAGCTGGAAGACGGCAGGATCATTACAGGCAAGACTTCCGACCTGCTTGGTGCTTCTTCTGCTCTGCTTTTAAATGTACTAAAAGAGCTGGCTGGCATTGATCACGAAAAGCATGTGATCTCCCCAGATGCCATCCGCCCCATTCAGGTATTAAAAACAAATTATCTTGGCAGCAAGAATCCCCGTCTGCATATGGACGAGACTATGATTGCATTATCCATCAGTGCTGCTACCAATCCGGATGCCAGGCTTGCCCTTGAACAGCTTCCCAAGCTTTCCGGATGCCAGGCGCATACTTCTGTAATGCTGTCTTCTGTAGATATTGAAGCTTTCCGCAAGCTGGGCATTGCACTTACCTGTGAACCCAAATTTGAGAAAGAAAAGAAATACCAGTAAGCGGTTTTCTGGTTTTTGCAAAAAAACACCGGTCAATTTCTGACCGGTGCTTTTTATGTCAATATCTTAATCTTCGTATCCGTTAGGATTATTGGACTGCCATCTCCAGGAGTCTTCACACATCTCCCTGATTCCATTTTCAGCTTCCCAGCCAAGTTCTTCCTTTGCCTTGGTTGCATCTGAATAACATGTTGCAATATCTCCAGGACGTCTTGGAGTGATCACATATGGGATCTTTACGCCTGTAGCAGCCTCAAAGTTCTTTACAATGTCAAGAACGCTGTAGCCTTTTCCTGTACCAAGATTATAAATACTCAGACCGGAATTGTCTTCCAGCTTCTTCAGTGCTTTCACATGACCCTTTGCAAGATCTACTACATGAATATAATCTCTCACTCCAGTCCCATCTGGAGTATCATAATCGTTTCCGAATACTCTCAGTTCTTTCAATTTTCCAACAGCAACCTGTGTAATGTAAGGCATCAGATTGTTGGGGATGCCATTGGGATTCTCACCGATGGTGCCGCTCTTATGGGCTCCGATAGGATTAAAGTACCGGAGAAGAACTACATTCCACTGTGGATCTGCTTTCTGGATATCTGTCAGGATCTGCTCCAGCATTGACTTTGTCCAGCCATATGGATTGGTGCACTGTCCTTTTGGGCATTCCTCAGTGATGGGGATCTGAGCTGGATCTCCATAAACAGTTGCAGAGGAGGAAAAGATGATATTCTTTGCATCATGCTTTCTCATCACATCCAGAAGTGTAAGAGTCCCTGAAATATTATTCTCATAATACTCCCACGGCTTAGCAACTGACTCTCCAACAGCTTTCAGTCCGGCAAAATGGATACAGGAATCAATATCCTCTTTGTTAAAAATCTCCTCCAGAGCATTCCTGTCACGAATATCTGCCTCATAAAATTTCACCGGCTTACCGGTAATCTTCTCTACACGTTTCAGAGATTTCTCACTGGCATTGCTTAAATTATCAAGTACAACTACATCATATCCTGCATTCTGCAGTTCAACAACTGTATGACTTCCAATGTAACCTGCACCACCTGTAACTAAAATAGCCATAATTACCTCCTTTATTATACTACCTCTTTTGCATTATGTATCTGGTGTGGACATGCCACACAGAATATACCAAATGCCCCAATTAACTGTCCTTTTGTATATTCCTGACACATCATACCACTATTTATATGTATCTACAATGTTTTTTACATGAATATTACATAATAACCGTACCAAAAGATCATTTCCACAAATGTGCCGGATATACACCCTGATCTTTCAAGTTCTGTATCGCAGCCATTACCATAGGCTTATCCTCTTTGTAAGTCACACCAAACCATTTGTCCTGAGACTTTTCTACTGCAACAGTAGCACGTCCTTCTTTTAAAAGCTCATCTACCACAAATGGCAGGAAGTATTCGCACTTCAAAGGATTTTTCTTAAGATTTTCTTCAAGAAAAGCTGAAAATCGGCTTTGTAATTCCCCAAGAATGCTCTCCGAAAATCCCCACATATTCATGGATACAGTGGCATCACCAGAAATAGGGATCCAGGTCTTCCCTTCATCCTCTGTATATGCGGCCCCATTCCCTCTTTTTTCAATATGGGTACGCTCATGAATATCTGCCAGATAACCCTGTGCATCCATCTCGCATACACCTCTTGCCACATGTCCATTATCCGTCAGTGTATTTTCCAGTCTGTAGCCAACCATCATATACCTGTATATACCCTCTTCATCCTGATGGGTTGTAAGATAGTCATATGCCACCTGGAACGCATGGCTTCCATAAAAATCATCAGCATTGATCACTACAAAGGGGCCATCAATCTCACCCATACAGCTCATGATCGCATGTCCAGTTCCCCAGGGCTTTACTCTCCCCTCTGGAACCACATACCCCTCCGGCAGATTCGTCAGTTCCTGAAAAACATAAGAAACCTTGATTTTTTCACTGAGTCTGTCTCCAATGGCAGCTCTGAAATCCTGTTCATTTTCTTTTTTTATAATAAAAACCACTTTTTCAAAGCCAGCTTTTACAGCATCAAAAATAGAAAAGTCCATAATAATATGTCCTTCCTTATCTACCGGATCGATCTGCTTCAATCCGCCGTATCTGCTTCCCATTCCTGCTGCCATTACCACTAATACCGGTTTTTTCATTTTATGCAACCTCCTGCATTTGAAATCATTTTGAAATAGCTGCTCTGATATGCAACGCTTAGATTATACCATATCGCAAAAAAAACTGCCAGATATCAACTTCTAAAGACACTAATCACCATTGCCTGACATCCCCGGTAAAATACAAAACAGCGGTGAAACATTATTCTGTGTTTCGCCGCTGCTCTTTCACTCATATTTGATCACTTATCCTGGGAAAACAAGATTTCCATAGCTGTTCCTTTTCCCAGATCACTGTCCACAGTAACCTTTGCATGATGGATCAATGCTCCGTGTTTCACAATGGAAAGACCAAGCCCTGTACCTCCGGTTTCCCTGGAGTGGCTTTTGTCCACCCGATAAAATCTTTCAAAGATCCGCCCCTGCTCTGCCTTAGGGATCCCAATCCCGTTATCCTCTACTCTGTAAAAAGTCCGGCCTTTTTTCTTGCCTGCGCTTATGTGAACCTGTCCGCCGTCTGGCGTATATCTTACTGCATTATCTGCAATATTATACAACATCTCATACAGGACCTGACGAACTCCCTGCACATAGCAGGATTCCCCTGAAAAGGTAAGCTGGATATGTTTTTTCTCTGCCTGCTGACGCAGATTGCACTGCACATCCTTGGCCAGTTCATACAGATCTACCCTTTCAAATGCCATGCTGCTTTCTCCTTCATCCAGCCTGGACAACTGGATAATATCTGCCACAAGACTGCTTAGCCTGGTGGCTTCATGATAAATCCTTCCGGAAAAATCAGTTACTTTCTCTGCCGGAACCATTCCGTTCATCATCAGCTCCGCATATCCTGAAATAGACATCAGCGGTGTTTTCAGCTCATGAGATACATTAGCAGAAAATTCCTGCCGCATAGCCTGTGCACTTTTCAGTTCTTCCATCTGTTTGGACAGCTGCCTGTTCTGTTCATCCACGCGTACCAGAAGAGGACGCAGTTCTTCATAACACACATTCTTCAGCGGATGCTCCAGATCAAGATTATTGATAGGCTTGATCATCTTATCTGTCTGTTTCTGAACTAATATAAACTCAACAAGGATAATACATACCATCAGAAGTCCAAGTAAAGTAAAGCTGGACATTAAGGTATGGAAAACACTGTCTGTGGTTCTTGCTACACGCAGAACCTTTCCATCAGAAAGCCGAACTGCATAATAGTATGTCTGTTTGGAAAGTGTTTCTGAATAGCGAACGCTCTCACCGGAGCCTTCTTTCATGGCATGGATAAATTCCGGACGGTTGCTATGATTTTCCATTTCTGCAGGATCCGCTTCATTATCCAAAAGTACATTGCCGTCCTTATCTGTCAAGGTGATCCTGCTTGTGGTCATATTTTCAATCTTATCTGTAAAGTCTTCATCTCCAAAGGCTTCGATCCCGGCCTTGATATATTCAGCCTCATTGCGGACTCCGTCCTTCATATTTGAATTGACTTTATTGTACATCACTCCACATGCTGACCCGAACGTAAGAAGAACTGTGAGTACTATAATAAAACTGGTATGGCTTAAAATCTTTTGTTTCATCCCATTTCCCCCTGCTCTTTATTTGTCGATCCTGTAGCCTACCCCTCTCACAGTTTCCACCATATTTCCTGCTTCTCCCAGTTTCTGCCGCAAACTTCGCACATGTACATCCACAGTCCTGGTCTCTCCCTCGAATTCATATCCCCAAACCTGACACAGGATCTGATTTCTGGACATTACAAGTCCCCGGTTTTCCACAAGATATACCAGCAGTTCAAATTCTTTTCTGGTAAGCTCGATCTTTTCATCCTTACAGAATACTTCATGTCGTCCCACAAGAATACGCAGATCTCCACATTTCAGTTCTTTGTCTGTATTACTGTTCCTGTTGGTACGACGAAGCACAGCCTTGATCCTGGCTACAAACTCCATCATCCCAAAAGGCTTGGTAATATAATCGTCAGCGCCGGCTTCCAGTCCCTTTACCTTGTCATATTCAGCATCCTTGGCGGTTACCATGATGATAGGAATGTCCCTGGTGTTTTCATCCTTTTTCAGCTTTTCCAGAATAGAATACCCATCCTCTCCGGGAAGCATCAGATCCAGAAGGATCATGTCCGGTATCTGTTCTTTTAATGCTGTCCGCAGACCTTTCCCGTCAGCAAAGCCTTTGGCCTTAAAACCGGTTGCCTCCAGCGTATATACAAGAAGCTCCCGGATATTACTTTCGTCTTCAACGCAATAGATCCACTTATCCATATATTTTGCTCCACTTCTTTACGGAAGTACATACTTTGACCTGTCAGTTTCAACTTCCCTGTAAAAATTCTCATCCGGACTGTTTTTGATCATATCAAGATGGCTGTGGGTATCAAAAAGATTCTCCCTAACCTGGGTCACACACACGCCAATATTGGAACAATGATCTGCTACACGCTCCAGACCTGTATTAATATCAGACAGGATAAATCCCATCTCAATGGTACATTCCCCTGCACGCAGCCTGTCCACATGCCGGTTCTTCAGTTCGCGGCACAGCTCATCAACCACCTCTTCCAAAGGTTCCACAGCAGCTGCAAGCCCCATATTTCTCTGTGCAAAAGCCTGATAAGCCATTTCCACAATATCATTTACAGCTTTTTCCAGTACATGCAGCTCTGCCAGGGCTTTCTGTGAAAAATGCAGTTTTTTCTGATGCATTTCCTCTGCCGCATCCTTGATCTCCACCGCATGGTCTGAAATCCTTTCAAAATCGCCGATACAGTGAAGCATGATAGAAAGACTCTGGCTGTCTTCCAGGGTAAGATTTTTATGGTTCAGATTTACCAGATATGTACCAAGTTCATCCTCATACCGGTCTACCTTGGACTCGATCTTCTGAACCTGTAAAGCCTTTTCTTCACTGTAATCATCAATCAATGTTAATGCGATCTTCAGAGCCTGTTTTGCCTCCTGTGCCATATTTCTGGCCGCATTACGGCTCTGCTCAATAGCAAGGGCAGGTGTTTCCAGGAAACGGGTATCCAGGATCTTAAACTCCTTATCCTCCGGAGAAACCACTTCTTCTGTTCCCTTGTCCCGTACTGTAAGACAGGCAAGCTTCACCAGAAGCTTGGAGAACGGGAGCAAAAGAATGGTAACTGAAATATTAAACGCACTGTGGATCACAGCAATTCCTGCAGGGGTTGCTGCTTCTGTTAAAAACGTAAAATGAACAGCCGTATTTACGGTATAGAATACAACCATAAAAACAATGGTACCTATAATATTAAAATACAGATGCACCATAGCTGCACGTTTTGCATTCTTATTTGCACCAATCGCAGATAAAAGAGCTGTGATACAGGTACCGATATTCTGTCCCATAATGATCGGGATCGCTGCACTGTAAGGTACGGCTCCTGTAATACATAAAGCCTGTAAAATACCTACTGATGCAGAAGACGACTGGATAACAGCAGTAAGCACTGTACCTGCCAGCACACCTAAAACAGGTATGGAAAACTTCAGAAGGATCCCTGTAAATTCAGGAACTTCCGCCAGAGGCTTAACAGCCCCGCTCATGGTTTCCATTCCAAACATCAGCACGGAAAATCCAATCAGGATAGTACCGATATCCTTCTTCTTGGCATCCTTTAAAAACATCAGGAAAACCACACCTATAAGGGCAAGCACCGGTGCAAAAGACGTAGGTTTCAAAAGCTGAATAAAGAAATTACTGCTTTGAATGCCTGCAAGGCTTAAGATCCAGGACGTAACAGTGGTACCGATATTGGCTCCCATGATCACGCCTACAGCCTGAGAAAGCTGCATAATACCGGAATTGACAAATCCTACAACCATAACCGTTGTTGCCGATGATGACTGTATCACACCTGTAACAGCTGCGCCAAGCAGCACTGCTTTAACAGGACTTGATGTAAGGTTCTCCAGAATCTTCTCAAGCTTACCTCCGGATACCTTTTCAAGTCCATCGCCCATTACGTTCATTCCATAAAGGAACATGGCAAGACCGCCTAAAAGAGTTAATACGCTGAAAAAGTCCATTTTTTTCTCCTATCCCCATAGTCGTAAAATATATGTAACCTTGTGCCTTTTGTACCTTGGCACTATCATTGATTGTAAGAAAAGCGTGTAAACTTCTCCTCAGGGATATGTAAAATCTTTGTAAAATTATTTATAAGATGATACCAAAGTAGGATTGTGGGAGTGCATAGCACGAAACAATCCGTAGGTATCATAGCCAGGGTCAAAATGGATTTTAAAGCGTATCAAAGGATTCCAAACATCAGAATCCCCGTATTTCTTCATCCTCTGTATGAGTCTTATCTATGGAACGGATCTCCAGAAAATAGCTGTAGCTGTCATTCACCTTCACTTCTACCCGGTCACCTACCTTATGCCCTTTTAATGCCTTACCGATGGGCGACTCAATACTGATACGGTTCTCCATAGAATTGCCGCGAATAGAAGTGACCAGTTTATATTTCTCTGTTTCATCATCTTCTTCAAAATATACTTCCACAATGTCATCCATCCCAACTTCATCAGCTTTGGAGCTTTCAGATACAATGGTAGCTGTTTTCAGCATATTCTCCAGATAACGGATACGGCTTTCATTCTGATTCTTATGCTTCTTTGCCGCATAGTACTCAAAATTCTCACTTAAATCGCCCTGGGCCCGTGCTTCCTTTACTGCCTCAATAGCTTCCTTACGGATCACCAGCTTCCTGTGCTCAATCTCCTGCTGTATCTTCTCCACATCCTGCTTTGTAAGTTTTTCCCTCATGTTACTGCCTCCCGATTTCATTTTTCTTTATCATTTCCCAGGCGTACCTGCTCCACATAATCTGCCAGTTCCTGAGATACATTGTCAAAAAGATAACTGCGGCTGCTCTGCCTGTGCTGATGCCACTCCTGCCGGAGAAGTTCTTCTGAATCCTGAATTTCCTTTTGCAGGCCCTTTGCTGACATCCTTTGGGCTCCCTGCCCCAGGATAATGATCTGCTCCAGACCATCAGAAGTAGCCACTGTTACTTTATGCTGTCGCCCGATCTTATGCACCGTCTTCTCAATATACTGATCTGCTGTTTCTGCTTCCTTTGTATAAACCACATAAATATTATGATATTTCAGGGTTTCTTCCCGATGGCCTTCCACCTTGTAAGCATCAAATACAAGGATCAGATTACAGTTCTTGATTCCCTGATAATTACTGAGCACATCCATTAACCTGGTCTGGGCTGCATGGATATTCACTGCTGCCAGCTCCTTCAGGTCTTCCCAGGCAAAAATAATGTTATAACCGTCAACCAGCAGATACTCTTCCTGATGTGTTTTTTTCTTCTTTGGCACATAACCGGTGCCATCCGTATCTGCCCGGACTACCGAGCGAAAGCCTGCCCCTCTGTCCTTTTTTACCGGACCAAAGGTTCTTTCAAAAATGGCCTGCAGTTCCTTTTCATCCTCATAGCTTCCCACATAACTTTTTGAAGAATGCCCGGACGGATAAGATGAAATGGAAATGTTTTCCTCATTTTCTTCTGCTTCTTTTGACAGCTGGCTTTCCACATGCATGTATTCTTCCACCTGATACCAGGGAACCAGAAAACCGGCACCATGTGCACAGAATACAGAGCCTGTAGGATTATCCAGATCCCTTTCAGAATCATATCCTGTCTCTGCCACGATCTTTTCCTGATCCTGGCAAGGTTCATAGCCCTTTAAGGCACAGAACAGACGTCCCCGCCCCCTTGTATAAGAAAGAACCTCTCTCTGATAATCCCGCATGGCCTTTACAGGGGCATAGCCTTTCAGTACTGCCATGTCTCCTTCTGTTTCCGGTGCTCCGAAAGTCCCCTGCATTTTCTGGAAATCAGCCATGGCCCGGCCGATATTCTCTGCCGGTACCTCCAGGCGTACCTCATAATATGGCTCCAGTAAAATACTTTTTGCCTTTTTAAGTCCCTGACGCACAGCCCGGTAAGTTGCCTGGCGGAAATCTCCTCCTTCTGTATGCTTCTGGTGTGCACGGCCGGTCAGCAAAGTGATCTGCATATCTGTAATAGGTGCGCCGGTAAGTACCCCAGGATGCTCCCGTTCCTCCAGATGGGTAAGGATCAGCCTCTGCCAGTTCTTATCCAACACATCCTCGCTGCAGGCAGTGAAAAACTGCAAGCCGCTCCCCCGCTCTCCAGGTTCCAGCAGAAGATGCACCTCTGCATAATGACGTAAAGGCTCAAAATGCCCCACCCCTTCCACAGGCTGTGCAATGGTTTCTTTATATACAATATTCCCTGTTCCGAATTCCACAGCAACATGAAAACGATCCCAGATCAGCTTCTTCAGGATCTCTGTCTGTACCTCTCCCATCAGCATGGCATGGATCTCACCTAACTGCTCATTCCACACAATATGAAGCTGTGGTTCTTCTTCTTCCAGTTCTTTCAACTTTTTCAGCATCAGATGAACATCTGTCCCCTCCGGAAGCTGGATCTGATAATTCAATACAGGCTCAAGGACCGGCATTTGTGACTCTGCCTCACATCCTAATCCTTCTCCCGGATAGGTTCTTGTCAGTCCTGTCACAGCGCACACTGTACCTGCCTCTGCTTCTTTTACAAGTTCATACTTTGCCCCGGAATAGATCCGGATCTGATCAGCCTTTTCTTCCCAAATCTGATCTTCCGGCTGTCTAAAGCCTGCTCTTTGATTGGTAAGATTTTCTTTTACTTTCAGGCTCCCTCCTGTGATCTTCATGTAAGTAAGCCGGTTTCCCTGATCATCCCTGGCGATCTTGTAAACCTTCGCCCCAAAGGTATCACCATATTCCTCCGGCTGCATATAGGTCTGCAATCCATATACAAAATCCTCCAGTCCGGTCATCTTCAGCGCAGATCCAAAATAGCAGGGAAATACCTTTCTTTTTCTGATCAGGCCTAAGATCTCTTCTTTGGAAAGGCTGCCTTCTTCCAGATATTTTTCCAACAGGCTTTCCTCACATACTGCCAGATTTTCCATAAAATCCGTGTTTTCCTGCCCATTTGTAAAATCAATGCAATTTTCGCTTAATCTTTTGCGTACATCAGCCAGGAGAGCTTCTTTGTCTGTTCCTTCCTGATCCATTTTATTGATAAATATAAACACAGGGATTTGATAACGCTCCAGAAGCCGCCACAATGTCTGAGTATGACCCTGCACTCCATCTGCACCACTGATCACAAGAACTGCATAATCCAGTACCTGTAAAGTTCTTTCCATCTCTGCCGAAAAATCCACATGTCCCGGTGTATCAAGAAGCGTTACTTCCAAATCGCCCATTGGAAAAACAGCCTGTTTGGAAAAAATGGTAATGCCCCTCTCCCTTTCCAGATCAAAAGTATCCAGGTATGCATCTCCATGATCTACCCGACCCATTTTCCGTATTTTTCCACACAGATATAAAAGGCTTTCAGACAGCGTGGTTTTCCCTGCATCCACATGAGCCAGCATGGCAATACAAATATGTTTCTTTTTATTATTTTCTGAGGTCTCTCCCATAGGAATGTGCCCCTTTCTCTCTTTTATATTCCTTAAGCTGTCAGTTTTTGTTTCATACCCTGCCAGTTTTTATTCCATACTCTGACAGACTTTATTCCATACCTTGCCAGATATTGTCCCATACCCTGGCAGCTTTTTTTATCATACCACATAATAGATACTTTTTTCCATGTCTTATGAACAAACTCATGCGGAATCAGATCTTACTCCCGGCGCCAAATTGTTTGATTTTCAAATATTTTTCTTTACAACATAAAATCCAATGCTATAATATAGATGTTTTAAACACAAAACTAACATTGAAAGGTTAACCTATCCATGAATAAAGCAAGAAAAATCTACTGCCGCATTTTTCAAAATGCATTTAAATTTGCCCTTCCATTCCTTCCTTACCGTAATCCGGAGATCATTGGAAGTGTAAAAGCTCTGCCTGAGCTTTTTCAGAAAAAAGGAATTGACAACGTGTTGATCATTACAGACCTGGGGATCAGGAAACTCGGCCTTACTGTACGTCTTGAAACAGCACTGAAGCAAAATGGGATTGCTTATTCCATTTATGACAAAACCGTAGCCAATCCTACCACTGACAATGTGGAAGAAGCAGAAAACCTGTGGTACGCAGCCGGATGCCAGGCCATTATCGGATTTGGCGGCGGCTCCAGTATGGACTGTGCCAAAGCAGTAGGCGCACGAATCGCCAAGCCTCACCAATCCCTTGCCCAAATGAAGGGAATCCTGAAAATACACAAAAAGCTGCCGCTTCTGGTTGCAATTCCTACTACAGCAGGAACCGGAAGCGAAACCACATTGGCAGCCGTGATCACAGATGCACAGACAAGACACAAATATGCCATCAATGACTTTCCGCTGATCCCCAGATACGCAGTGCTGGATCCCAAGGTTACATTAAGCCTTCCTCCGTTTATCACCGCAACAACTGGAATGGATGCTCTTACCCATGCTGTGGAAGCATACATCGGCAATTCCACTACTCCTGGCACAAGGAAAAATGCGCTGGATGCAGTAAAGCTGATCTTTGAGAATCTGGATCAGGCCTATGAAAACGGTTCTGACAAGGAAGCCCGCAAAAATATGCTCCGTGCCTCCTATTATGCAGGCTGTGCTTTCACAAAATCCTATGTTGGCTATGTGCACGCAGTTGCACATTCCCTGGGCGGTGAATACAATGTACCTCACGGTCTTGCCAACGCCATCCTGCTTCCATTTGTCCTGGAAGCATACGGCAGCGTGATCAACAAAAAACTGGCAAGACTGGCAATCGCTGTCGGTATCGCTGACAAAAGCACCCCGGAAGCAGAAGCTGCTACTGCCTTCATACAGGCCATCAAGGACATGAAAAAGCGGTTTGACATCGGGGACACTATTCCAGAGATCCGTGAGGAGGATATTCCAAAGCTGGCACATTATGCTGACAAGGAAGCAAACCCTCTGTACCCGGTTCCTGTACTTATGAACGCAAATGAGCTTGAGACGTTCTATTATGACCTTATGGAAAAACCTGATAAAAAAAAGGAGGACACCCTGTGAATCAGACTCAGATCCAGACACTGGTAAATAAACAACGTGATTTTTTTTATACAGGAAAAACTTTAGATATTTCTTACCGGATCCAGGCTCTTCAAAAATTAAAAGCCTGTATTTTGCAAAATGAAAAAGCTATTTCTCAGGCAATCATTTCTGACCTTGGAAAAAGCAGCTTTGAAAGCTATATGTGTGAGACCGGGCTGGTATTAAGTGAAATTTCCTATATGCTAAAACACATCCGCTCCCTTTCCCGGGAAAAGCGGGTACATACACCTCTTGCCCAGTTCCATTCCAGAAGCTATACCAAGCCCTCCCCTTACGGTGTGGTATTAGTGATGAGCCCCTGGAATTATCCATTCCTGCTTTCTATAGATCCTTTAGCAGATGCAATTGCAGCGGGAAATACGGTTATCTTAAAGCCAAGTGCCTACTCTCCTGCCACCAGTGCCCTGATTAAAGAACTGCTTTCCCAATGTTTCCCTGAGGAGTACGTAGCAGTTGTTAATGGAGGCCGGGCAGAAAATACAGCACTTCTTCAGCAGCACTTTGACTATATCTTTTTTACAGGAAGCCAGGCGGTGGGACGTGAAGTGATGCGCCAGGCCTCTGCACACCTTACCCCAGTGACTCTGGAGCTAGGCGGCAAAAGCCCCTGCATTGTAGATGAGACTGCAGATCTGAAGCTTGCAGCAAAACGTATCGTGTTCGGAAAATACCTGAACTGTGGCCAGACCTGCGTAGCTCCTGATTATATTTACTGCCAAGAATCTGTAAAAGACAGATTTATTCAGGAAGTAAAAAAACAGATCACTGCACAGTTTGGAGAAAAGCCTCTGTCAAACCCGGATTATGGAAAGATTATAAACGAAAAGCATTTTAACCGTATCCTGAGTCTGATAGAAGAAAGTAAAGTAGTGTTTGGCGGTACATCTGATCCTAAGTCCTTACAGATTTCGCCTACAGTAATGAATGGTGTAACATTCCAGGATAAGATAATGCAAGAAGAAATCTTCGGACCTGTTATGCCGGTACTTACCTACCAAAATCTGGATGATGTGATCCAGAAAGTAAATGCCATGCCTCATCCTCTTGCACTTTACTTTTTCACAAAGAACAAAGCAGCCGCCAAAAAAATCACTGCCAGCTGCGGCTTTGGCGGCGGATGCATTAACGATACCATCATCCATTTGGCAACCAACGAAATGTCTTTCGGAGGCTTTGGGGAAAGCGGTATGGGTGGTTATCACGGCAAAGAAGGCTTTTGTACCTTCTCCCATTTCAAAAGCATTGTAGATAAAAAAACATGGCTGGATCTGCCAATGAGATACCAGCCATATAAAAAACTGAATAATAAACTGATTCATTTCTTCCTGAAATAATCAATGGATTCATGCTTTACATGCTCACAATCCTTACCTGTATCATTACATGGAAATAATTCCTAATACATTTGCAATAGAGCTTAACAAAATGATGATCAGGCATACCGGTGCAAGGTATTTAATGCAGAAAACATAAAGCTTCTTTCTTTTAAATGCGGAAGAGCTTTCAATCTCCTTAATGATCTTATCAAAACCGATCACCTTTGTTACAAGAATACAGGTAGCCAGTGCTGCCAGAGGCATCATTACAGAATTGGTCATAAAGTCAAAGAAATCAAGGAAGCTCATTCCAAAAATCTTTATGAAATCCAAAAGTCCGTATCCCATAGAGGAAGCAGTACCAAGTACCAGCATGATCACAGCCATCAAAAAACAGCTTTTCCTGCGGCTCCAGTGAAGTTCATCCATAAATGTGGAAACGCTTGTCTCCATCAGGGAAACGGCACTGGTAAGCGCAGCCAGAAGCACCAATACAAAAAACAGGATACCTGCAGCTGTGCCAATACCCATGCTGGCAAAAACCTTTGGCAATGTGATAAACATCAGGGACGGTCCTGCCTGTAGATTACTTGCATCTCCGCCGGAAAATGCAAATACTGCCGGAATGATCATAAGTCCTGCCAGGATAGCAATGGCAGTATCAAAAATTTCCACCTGAGTGGTGGATTTTTCAAGATCCATTTCTTTACGTGTATAGGAACCATATGTGTACAGAATACCCATTGCAATAGACAGGGAATAAAACATCTGTCCCATAGCAGCCACAACAGTCATCCATGAAAAATGGCTGAAATTCGGAATAAGAAAATACTTCACGCCTTCCAGTGCCCCGGGCCTGGTCACAGAATAAACAGTAACGACTACTGCCAGTACAACCAGAACCGGCATCATGATCTTGGACATACGTTCCACGCCATTCTCAACACCACCGAGAATAATGGCAAAAATCAGAATTGCAAAAATAATAAACCAGAACTCTGCCTGCCATGAATCAGAAATGAAATCACCGAAATACCCATCTTGTGCAAGTACCTGTACATCTCCGCGGATGTACTCCACAAGATACTTCACTACCCATCCGCCAATGGTGCTGTAATAAGGCACGATCAGCATAGGAATCACTGCATTCAGCCAGCCGCCTACTTTATTTGCTTTCCCTTTCCCAAAGGCTTCAAAAGCACCAACCGGGCTTTTCCTGGTCATCCTTCCAATAGAAGTCTCTGACATGATCAGTACATAACCAAAGGTAGCTGTAAGAAGAATATAGATCAGCAGAAAGATCCCTCCGCCATATTTTGCCGCCAGATATGGAAAACGCCAGATATTGCCCAATCCTACCGCAGACCCAGCTACTGCAAGCACATAACCGATCCTTCCGGAAAAACTTCCTCTCTGGCGGTCATGCGTCATTTTAACTTGATCGTTCATGGATACACCTCACTTTTTGTTCATTAATGCTAAAACAATCTTGCAACATTATACTTTATTTTAGCATAAATGTCTATTGTTTTTTGAGAAGCATCTATTTCCCATGAACAGCAGCATGGTCAAACTGTCAGCCCTTAAAGGCTCATGTCTGTTGTTTCCGGGTTTTCTTTATTTGACCTTTTATATAGCACCCAGGATCTTTCTGGCATTGTCGATCCTTTCCTGTGTAGGAGGCTTTACTCCCTCTAAAGGATAGGGGATGCCCAGCTTTTCCCATTTAAAAGTGCCTAATGTATGATATGGAAGGACCTCCACACGCTGCACATTTTTTAGTGTGTGGATAAAATCTGCAAGCCGGTAAAGATACTCATCCTTATCACTTCCGCCAGGTACCAGCACATGGCGGATCCATACAGGCTTTTCCATATCGGAAAGTTCCCTGGCCATTGCCAGAATATTCTCTCCTGTCTGTCCGGTAAGCTTCCTGTGCTCCTGTTCATCAATCTGCTTAATATCCAGAAGTACAAGATCTGTATACTTCATCAGTTCCAGCCACTGTGCATGCCAGGGTTCTTTTGCAGTATATGGATTGCCGCTGGTATCCAAAGTCGTATGAATGCCTGCTTCCTTCGCTTTTTTGAAAAGTTCCGTAAGGAACTCCATCTGTAAAAGAGGCTCCCCTCCACTTACCGTGATGCCGCCTTTTTCGCCCCAGTAAGATTTATAACGCAGTGCAATTTTCAAAAGCTGATCCGCTGTATATTCTTTTCCATCCTTCATATTCCAGGTATCCGGATTGTGACAGAATTGACAGCGCATGGCACATCCTGAAAGAAAGATCACATACCTTACTCCCGGGCCATCTACGGATCCAAAACTTTCCAAAGAATGAACATAGCCTTTTAACATATTATTTTTCCTTTACTTAACAGTATCCCGGGCAACCAAACATTGCCCGGGACTTATATTACGTGTTTTTTCAATTACAGCACTTTGTAATTACATAACCTCATGGCAGGTTCTGGCAATCACATCCAGCTGCTGCTCTCTTGTCAGATCAATGAACTTCACAGCATAACCGGAAACACGGATCGTAAAGTTTGCATACTCTTCTTTTTCCGGATGCTCCATAGCATCGATCAGTTTTTCTTTTCCAAATACATTTACGTTCAGATGATGTGCACCCTGATCAAAGTAACCGTCCAATACATGAACCAGGTTATCTGTACGCTCACTGTCAGTATGTCCAAGTGCATCCGGATTAATCGTCTGTGTATTGGAAATTCCATCCAATGCATCCTCATACTCCAGTTTTGCAACGGAGTTCAAAGAAGCAAGAAGTCCGTTCTGCTCTGCGCCATAAGACGGGTTTGCACCAGGTGCCAGTGGCTCGCCTGCTTTTCTTCCATCCGGAAGGGAACCGGTAGCCTTACCATAAACCACATTGGAAGTGATGGTAAGAATGGAAGTGGTTGGCTTGGAATCACGATAGGTATGGATATGTTTCAGCTTGTCCATAAATGTGGAAAGCAGGTTTCTTGCAATCTCATCCGCACGATCGTCATCATTTCCATAACGTGGGAACTCTCCCTCAACCAGGAAATCTGTAGTGATACCGTCTTCATCACGAATTGCTTTTACCTTTGCATATTTAATGGCTGACAAAGAATCAACCACATGGGAGAATCCTGCAATACCGGTTGCAAAAGAACGGTCCACCTTTGTATCGATCAGCGCCATCTCAGCGGCTTCATAGTAATATTTATCATGCATGTAATGGATCATATTCAGGGTTCCTACATACAGATGTGCCAGCCAGTCCATCATCTGGTCATACTTTGCAATGACCTCATCATAATCCAGATACTCGGAAGTGATTGGCTTATATTCCGGTCCTACCTGCATCTTTGTCTTCTCATCCACACCACCGTTGATGGCATACAGCAAACATTTTGCCAGGTTTGCACGAGCTCCGAAGAACTGCATTTCCTTACCAGTTTCTGTTGCAGATACACAGCAGCAGATTGAATAATCATCACCCCATACCGGGCGCATTACGTCATCATTCTCGTACTGGATAGAACTTGTTGTAACAGAAATATTTGCAGCATATTTCTTAAAGTTCTCAGGCAGCTTGGAAGAATAAAGCACTGTCAGGTTAGGCTCCGGAGCCGGTCCCATATCCTCAAGTGTATGCAGGAAACGGTAATCGTTCTTAGTTACCATATGGCGTCCGTCTACTCCCATACCTGCTACTTCCAGAGTTGCCCAAACAGGATCTCCTGAAAACAGCTGATTGTAAGACTCGATTCTTGCAAATTTCACCATACGGAATTTCATAACCATATGGTCAACCAGTTCCTGTGCTTCCTTCTCAGTCAGGATGCCTTTCTTAAGATCTCTTTCAATATAAATATCAAGGAATGTGGAAATACGTCCAACACTCATTGCAGCACCGTTCTGTGTCTTGATGGCTGCCAGATATCCGAAGTACAGCCACTGGAATGCCTCATGTGCGTTCGCTGCCGGCTGTGAAATATCATAGCCATAGATCTTCGCCATCTCCTTCATTCCCTTCAGGGCACGGATCTGGTCTGCGATCTCCTCACGCAGCTGGAAGTCATAACGGCGCATTCCCTGACGATCGCTGTCTGCAAAGTCTTTCTCTTTCCCTGCGATCAGGGCATCAATTCCGTACAGAGCTACACGTCTGTAATCGCCTACAATACGTCCGCGTCCATAAGTATCCGGAAGTCCGGTAAGGATCTTATTGTGGCGGGCCATTTTCATTTCAGGAGTGTAAATATCAAACACACCCTGATTATGTGTCTTAAACTCATATTTTGTAAACATATCATGGATCTGCGGATCAACCTTGTATCCATACATCTCACAGGCCTTTTCAGCCATCTTGATTCCGCCGTAAGGCATAAATGCACGCTTCAGAGGCTTGTCTGTCTGAAGTCCTACTACCTTCTCAAGATCTTTCAGGCTTTCATCAATGTATCCAGGTCCATATGCAGTAAGTCCTGTAACAACCTTTGTTTCCATGTCAAGCACACCATTATTGGCACGCTCTGCTTTCTGCAGTTCCTGCAATTTTCCCCATAATTTGTCTGTGGCTTCTGTAGGCCCTTCCAGAAAGGAATCATCTCCATCATACGGGGTATAATTGTGACGGATAAAATCACGAACATTGATCTTTTCTTTCCAGCGGCTTCCGCTGAACCCATCCCATTGTGCAAAATCTTTCATTTTTGTACCTCTTTCTTTCTTATTCTATCCCTCTGTTTTCCGCGTACATACTTTAATGATTGTTATTCATTTAACACACTCAGGATATATGAATATTCCGTTTCTGTCAATCCATTCTATGCATGCTCTTAATAAAGTACAATCCGATGATCACAGTTCATCAGGATCCCACGCACTCCTTCTGATCAAGAATCTATATTTCCGGCATTTTTCTGCAAAAGCATCCATCTTCATGTAACCAGATCACGCCGACGGCTTGCAGAAATCCATTCACATCCCCTTTTCCGTTTTTCCACCAATGGCCGAGGATTCAATGCACCACTACGAGCCGCAGCTTAATAAGCGCATCAAAGACTTTCTCAGCGTGGATGGCTGCAATCTGTACGACACGACCGATTTATAGATATAAAACAGTCCTGCCGGGAGAAAATCCTCCAAAAGCTGATGAACTATGATCTTGCCGAGGGTGCTATCCATGCAGTCCGGCATATTTTTTTCATTGCCACCCGACGCTCATACAAAACATATACTTATTCCGCTTGATGCGTCATTCTTGTTCTGAAAACAGAAACAGAATCCTTACAGCGACTGTAAGTGTTATTTATTGTGTTTCTGTGCTATCATTTACCTTGAAATGGATGGGAGGTATTCACATGAAACCAATTTTGAATATTGAAAATCTTACCAAAGTCTATGGGACTTTGCCAAACCAGACGAGAGCCCTGAACGGAATCACTTTTCAGGTCATGTCGGGAGAATTTCTCGGTATTATGGGAAGCAGTGGTTCCGGTAAATCCACGCTTCTCAACTGTATTGCAACTGTGATTCAGCCCACAGGCGGAAGCATTCAGGTGGAGGGCGATACTCTGCAATCGCTCAAGGGAAAGGCTCTTGCAGAGTACCGTGGCAAAAAAGTTGGTTATCTATTCCAGAACTTTGAATTGCTGGACAACCTGACTGGCAGGGAAAACATCCTGCTCCCCACTTCCTTGCATGGGGTATCCGAAACAGAAAGCAGCCAGCGGCTGAAGCAGTTGGCTGACTATCTGGAAATCACTGATGTTCTGGATAAGTTTCCGTCCAAGATGTCCGGCGGCCAGCGTCAGCGTGTTGCGGCAGCAAGGGCTCTGATCTTACATCCCCAAATGATCCTTGCCGATGAACCGACGGGTGCACTGGATTCTAAGAACGCAAGAAGTCTTATGGAGAAGCTGTCCGGCCTGAATCGTGACGAACAAGCTACGATCCTGATGGTAACCCATGATTCCAATGCCGCCAGCTTCTGTAAGCGCATCCTGTTCATCCAGGATGGCGTGATCTTTCATGAGCTGCGACGTGGAGACGAAAGCCAGCAGGAGTTCTACGGGCGCATCCTGAAGGTGATGGCGCAACTGGGAGGGGGCAATGCAAATGTTCTCTAATCTCATTCTTCGGAACAGCCGCCGCAGCCGAAAGGAAAACGGTCTGTTTTTCAGCTCCCTGGTGATTTCTATTGTTGCCTTTTACATGATCCTATCCATCTCCACTCAAGATGTGATGCTCTTTTTGCAGAAAATGGAGAGTGACGCAGTTGACAAACTCCTGCTTCTGATTCCTGCGTTTTATGGAATGACCCTCGGTATTCTGTTCTTTTTAATCTATTTCGCCTGCAAATATCAGTTCGAGCGCAGACGGCATGAGTTTGGTGTTTATCTAATGTTGGGGATGCGTAGAAGTAAACTGTTTGGTATGCTTCTGGCGGAAGATTGCCTGACCAGTATTCTTGCCATGCTCATAGGCTTACCTGTGGCTGTGGTGCTTTCAGAAATTGTCAGTCTTGTCACTGCCAAGCTGGTAGGCATGGGGATCATCGGTCATCAGTTTTCTTTATCCTGGTCTGCGATTGAATGGACGCTGGCAGGATTTCTGGCAATTAAGCTGACGGCACTTCTGATTTTGAGTGGACGAATCAGCCGCCAAGACATCGGTACTTTGCTATCCCAGCCAACGAACCGCACCAAGAAGCAAATGCCATCTGTTATCTATGGACTGGCTGCTATATGTGGAAGTGTGATGTTGGCAGCGGCTTACTACATGGCAATTCAGGGAATTGCATGGACAAAGGTAAGTATGATGGGACTGACTATGCTGTTGGGCATAGTTGGTACGATGCTGCTTTTCTATGGGATGCGTGCGCTGATTGCTTTGATTGTTAAGAAAGGAAAAGGAAATAAGCAGCTTCATGTATTTACCTTCCGGCAGATTCAGGAGAATGTCATTCATCAGTCAAACTCCATGGCCATCAGCTCCCTGCTGATTCTGGCGGCGCTGTGTTGTTTTGGTGTGGGCGTAGGAATTGTAGGAACGAATAGCCTGTCTTCTGGCCATGTAATTGATTATACTTTTGAAGATCATACTGCAGAAGATTCATCGCAGGTTCTTCCGAATATAAAGGCAGCCCTGAAAGAAAACGGTTTGGAAAATCAATTTTCAGAGCTTTTTGAAATGAAGGTTGGGAGTATTCGCACCACAGAAGATTATGATAATGCCTACAGTATGGACGCTGTTATGGACTCTCTTAGGAGCCTGTCCCAGTCGGAAGACCGGGATGTCCTTTTGAACAATCTTGGTTATGCCATATACCCATATTTGATTTGTTTATCGGACTATAATCGTTTGTTGGAATTGTCCGGCAATCCGGCTCTCCAATTAGGTGAAAAGGAGGCCGCTGTCTATATTGATACAGAGTTTACTACGGTAAGCCGTACCGCAATACTGAACCAAGTATTGGCCGGGCATCCCAAGGTGGAACTGGATGGTAGTCCGATTCATCTTACAGGAGAGGTTCAGTCTGTGAATTTAGTCACAGACCGTTCTATAACCTTGTCCTTTGCATTGATTCTTCCGGATGAGGCATTCCTATATTATAGCCAGGGAATGTATGATACCTATGTCAATGCGGTGCTCAGTGAGCAGGCTCTGGATGGAAATAACCTTATGAATACATATTTGGATTTGAATGAGACGCTGTACAAAACTGGCATTGAATATGAAAGCTATCTTCAGAATGTGGGTCGTCAGCTTTTCTACACCATAGCATCCAGTTATATTACCCTCTATCTTGCGATTGTTTTCCTGGTAGTTGCCAACACCATCGTGGGTGTTCAGTTCCTGATGAGTCAGCAGAAAACCGGGCGCAGATACCAGACCCTGATCCGCCTGGGAGCTACTTACGAAACCCTTTGCCAGTCTGCTGGAAAGCAAATTACCTGGTTTATGGGACTTCCTGTATTGGTTGCGGCTGTCAGCAGTCTGTTTGGAGTCAGGGCGTTATTTACAGGGATACTCTCGTCCCGAACCCGTGGAACAGTGTCTGAAATGCTGCTTGTATCTGCTGCTATGATTTTATTGCTTTGCGTGATAGAATATATTTATATGAGAGTGGTCAAGCGCTCCAGTGATCGATATTTGCTGACACTGATGCAGCCGCAGAGAGAAGAATAATTTGGAAGGGAGTGCTGTCGTGAAAAGAATTGCTGTTGTGGAAGATGAAGTCTATATGCAGGAAGAACTCTGCGATATGCTCCAAAAGAACGGCTATCTTGTGGAGGCAATTACCGAGTTTGAAGATGCCGCTCGGCTCTTGGCAGTCCTCCGCCCTGACCTTGCGATCTTAGACTTGAACTTGCCGGAGATCAGTGGCTTTCAAATCTGCCAGGAACTAAAGAATAAAACCGCTATCCCCGTCCTGGTACTGACTTCCAGAGATCAGGTAAAGGATGAACTGCAAGCGTTCCAGTTGGGTGCCGATGAATATTTGACGAAGCCGTGCAGAAAAGACCGGCTACTTGCCAGGGTATCCAATATTCTCAAAAGGTATGAAGGCCGTACCAATCTCATAGAGGGGCCAGATTTTCTGTTAGACCAGCAGACCTACACGCTTTATATTCATAATACCTCTGTAGTGCTTCCCAAAAATCAGGGAAAACTGTTGGTTGCTCTTCTGTCCGGCGGTGATGCTCTGGTCACGACGGAGCAGCTTTGCATGGCACTATGGGGAACCACGGAATATATAGAAGAAAATGCCTTGCAGGTTAACCTGACCCGGCTGAAAAAAACAATGTCCGCTCTTGAGATGAAGCAACAAATCGTTGCTGTTCGTGGGATGGGCTATCGTTTGGAAGCGGAGGTATCTCCATGAAACGATTTTGGCGCATGATAGAACGGTACTACCCCTGGCTGCTGTTGCTGCTGGGCGTGGATTGCTTTTGTGCTATCATTCTTTGGATTTCTGACATTCGGGCATTTCAAACCTTGATTGAGTTAGTAGTTCTGACAAGCCTCCTTTTGTTTTCAGCGATTCTGTTTGTACTAAATAAGCGGGAGACCACCCGCCGGGAGCTGTTCCGGGATTTTCTCAGCGATCCTACCATCTACAACGAGGAACGGCTGCTCAGTGCCATCAGCCGGGAAGAAGGAGAATCTATCCGGCTTCTGGCATCAGTTTTACAGGAACACAAAACTGAGAGTAACAGTATGGCAGATGCCCTACAGGACTATGAAGAATATGTGGAGAGCTGGGCACATGAAGCGAAAACGCCCCTATCGTTGTTGACCATGCTCCTGGATAATCGGAGCGACGAAATATCTCCTCCCCTGCAAGCAAAGCTGGATTATGTCCGCAGTCAGCTTCAGGAGGATGTCACTCGAATGTTATACTATGCCCGGTTAAAGAGCAGTACAAAGGATTATCAGTTTGAGGATATCAATTTGAATGACTGCTTGGGGGAAGTTCTGGAGGACTATGCTCCACTTCTGGAAGAAAAACAGTTTGTAATTCTCAATAAACTGCAATCTGAAACAGTCTATACAGACCGTAGAGGGCTTCAGTTTATGTTGGGACAGATCGTGAGCAATGCCATAAAATATAGCAGCGATAGTCCCATGCTAACGATCTCTATGATACATTCAGAGACCGCAGATGTCCTTTCAGTTGAGGATAACGGCATCGGTGTAAAAAAATATGATCTGCCGTATATTTTTCAAAAGGGCTTTACCGGGGATTCTACTGACAGCAGAAAGAAGGCTACTGGTATGGGGCTTTATCTGGTTAAGAAGATGGCTGATGATTTAAACCTTTACCTGGAAGCAACATCCCAATGGGGAAAGGGATTTAAGATAGTCATCTTCTTTCCAAAATTGAGATCCAACGGTGGATGATAAAAAGGGTGATTTTTATGTCTTGTTTCCAGAAAGTCAATAAACTCTAAGGAAGGATAACCGCGGTCAAAAACTGCGACAACCGGCTTCCTGATTCCAATTTTTTTTAATTGTTTTAAGTTTCTTTTTGCCAGTTCGTTTTCACTGATGCAAATATGTTCAATTTCAATATCCAGGTAAAAATGATTCAAAACATCATACATTCCGCTTACCAGTGCCCGTACCTGCCCTTTCCCGGAATGCTGGTTGCCGCTGTTTCCAAATGCTTCCCTGTTATCCTTTGAGTTTGGAACTTTCGCCTTGCTCCCGTCAATCGCGATTAGCAAATATCCTTTCCACAGTCTGGGTTCGTCAGAACGATAAAAATCCATAAGATATTTACAGTTCAGATAGGGAAAAATTTCCGGATTTAGACGTTTTCTCTGTTGTAGATATCCCTGGACAGATAACTGCATAGACAAGTCTCCTTTTTCTTTGAAATAGTTTCTAAGTTCAAATGTCGTGGTAAGCCCCTTTTTTGAAAGACAGCATAGCAACATGTCTTTTAGGGGCATTTTTCGCTTTCTCGAAAAAGCATGGTTTCCATTCTGTCTCGCATATTTTGCAATTTCCGGATCATATAATAATGCAGAAAACTTTTAAAATCTTGTTTTATAAGATTTAATCATATACACCCTGCCTATATTTTAACACAATGAAAGGAACCTGCGAACAGATTCCTTTCCATTTTTTCCTTAAGTTTATGATGTTGGGCTTAGCCGGTGGTTTGCTTTGACCCTATAAGGGTCTGTTACCGGCACTGGAGTCTAAAGACTCATCGAATAGGTTCGCCAATCGCAACATCATTTACTTACTAAGCCCTTACGGGCTTACAGACTGTAGACAAACTTGGTGTTGGGTGTTATGCCCAGCACCATTTTTCTTTTAAAACTTCTTTTCTTTTTATTTTCTTCAAAATCAACAAAAATCTGGCTGTGTTCCAACCTCGTTTTTCCAGAATCTTTGCCATTTTTTTCAAATTCATGCATGCAAAAGTAAGCCCGGCTTTCATTTCCATCCGTGCTTTTCCTACATACTGTGTATATCGAAATCCATGCTGTTCTTTCGCTGTACCGAAGATCCG